>CAMFKD010000293.1 GCA_945957095.1 uncultured Chlamydiae bacterium | reverse complement strand
TATCACCACAGAGTGCACGGAGAACACAGAGAAAAAAATAGAAAATGAGAAATCCATTTCGATTTTTAAGAAAATATTGTGTTTAGTTTTTCCCATTCCCCTCTCTGTGCGCTCTGTGTTCTCTGTGGTAATAACTTCCTAAAATTTAGTGGTTAATGTTTAGCGAGAATCGTTGCTGCACTTCTTCAGAATTGACACAATAAAGAATTATCATTAAAATTCCTTCCTTTATTATCTATCTGGAAAAGGAATGATTGTTTTAGGGATCGAAAGTACCTGTGATGAAACAGGCTGCGCTATTGTTCGAAACGGTATAGAGATCCTTTCTAACGTCGTCGCCTCCCAAATTGATCTACACGATACCTACGGCGGCGTAGTCCCAGAACTCGCGTGCCGCCGCCATGTCGATGTCATCATCCCGATCATCCAGCGCGCCTTAGAAGAGGCTAACCTTTCCCTACGCGATGTCGACTTGATTTCCGTCGCTCATGGCCCCGGCTTGATTGGAGCATTGCTCATCGGCCTTAATACTGCTAAAGCGCTATCGTTGGCACTGAAGAAGCCTCTGATAGGCGTCAACCACGTCGAAGCACATTTATACGCAGCATTGATGCCACACCTCCAAGCGATGCCGTTTCCCAGCTTAGGCGTCGTCCTTTCCGGTGGTCATACTGCTCTCGTCTTAGTCAAGGGCATCGGCGACTACCAGCTGATTGGCCAAACCATCGACGATGCCATCGGAGAAGCCTATGACAAGGTGGCGAAGATGATGGGTTTGCCCTACCCCGGCGGCCCACACATTGAACAATTAGCTAAGGAGGGTGATGCCAACCGCTATCCCTTCCGCCCAGGACAGATTAAGAACCACCCCTACAATATGTCCTTCAGCGGACTCAAAACAGCTGTGCTCTATGCGGTAAAGGGCGTGGGAGGTAGACAAGAGAAAGCTGCTCCTGAACAAGACAAACCCCACATCGCAGCAAGCTTTCAAGAAGCCGCTCTAGGTGGTGTGGTGTCGCGGGCTATTCGGGCGGCTGAAGAACACGGCTGCCACAGCCTCGTCTTTGGCGGAGGTGTTACCAATAACCGCCGCTTGAGAGCCTTAGTCAGCGACTCAGCGCCACACCTCTCAGCCTATTGGCCCAGTAAAGGCCTAGAACTTGATAATGCCGCCATGATTGCTGGCTTGGGTTACCACACCTACCTAAGACGAGGCGCCGACACCTTAGCGTTAGAGGCCGTCACTCGCATCGGCTGGTGAGCCGTACATGTTCACCTATGTCCCCATTCGTGCCCGAGCCCATGTGCATGCCTATATGCATTAAGCTATGTGTGCAGGAGTCTTGAGAAAATGATAGGAATGATATAACGATATGAACGATAAAAATTAACTACTAATATTTAAGAATTTATTACCACAGAGCGCACAGAGAACACAGAGGAAAGACAGGGAAATGAGAGATCTTTTTTCGATTTTTACGAAGGTATTGTGTTTGTTTTTTTCATTTCCCTCTCTGTGTTCTCTGTGCACTCTGTGGTGAACCTGTCGCTTAGCTTAATGCATATGTGTGCGTGCCCTTGCCCGATTATGGACTTAGGGCACGGGATCGAGATCGAATTGGGACATAGGTGAACATATACTCTTGAAGAATATGCTTATCTCCGGTACCATCTAGGACGTTTTAAACCCAGAAGTTATGGAGTCGCCTGACAATGGCTAGCAAGCGTGAAAAGATAAAATTAAAGAGCTCTAAGAGCAGCTTCTACTACTACACCACTAAGAACAAGTCAAAAACGCCAGATCGTATCACGATTAAGAAGTATGACCCTGTTGTCAGAGAGCATGTTGAGTTCAAAGAGGCCAAGTAGGTTTGGTCTGTAATGTTTGAGCTCTCAGTAGCGCGCAAATACCTAGTTCCTCGCTGGCGACAACTGTCTGTTTCTGTGATCAGCGTGATCTCGGTGTTGGTCATCGCTCTCGTAGTCTGGCTTATCGTCGTGTTTTTTTCCGTCACCAACGGCCTAGAAAAGTTCTGGATCGGTAAGTTTGTCTCCCTAGCAGCACCAATACGTGTTACTCCTACTGACGCCTTCTACCGCTCTTACTATTATCAGGTCGATTCGATTAGCGATGCTTCAGATTACCATCATAAATCGCTAGGAGAAAAACTGATTGCTGCGGTAACAGACCCTTATGACCCTGATGTCGACCAAGAAATGCCTTCACATTGGCCTCCACCTGACCGCAAGGATAACGGCGAAGTCAAAGATTTGGTGAAAGAAGCTGTAGAGGCCATCCGTCAGATTCCTGGTGTTGTCGCCACCACATACGAAACAACTTTTGGCAATATCCGCCTAAGACTGGCACGTGGGGCTTCCCATCGGGCGCGCAATTTTCGCGGCGACGACGGCGACCAAGCGTTCTTAGCCCAGGCAACCATCATCGGATCTTTGGAAGCAGAAAATCCTGACTTCAAGAAGTCCTTGCTGCCCCTACGAGGTGC
>CAMFKD010000292.1 GCA_945957095.1 uncultured Chlamydiae bacterium | reverse complement strand
CGAGATTCCTCTACGTCTCGTGGGCTCGGAGATGTGTATAAGAGACAGCCTGTGGATAGTGTAAAAGATCGCTTAGGAGCCTACTATCATTGGAATGACCGTCAGGGATTGGAGCAAGCAATCAACATTTGCCTAGAACAAGATATCGATCTTTCCGAAGTAGAACGATGGTCTGTCTCTGAGGGACATTTAGGAAAATATACCAAGTTTCTTGAACAACTTGAGAAAATTCAATAGCGCTCTTAAACAATATGCTACTACACCAGCAGTCCATCATGAATTGTTTATCTGCACTTTGCTAGTCAAAACGCGCTGCAACAAATCGAGAGAAAAACCACGCAACAAGGATGAGTAGTCCGCGCTTAGCATCGGTCTTACGTTCAAAAGTTGCCGATGCCGGTGGGTAGCCTTTTAGGCGTACTTGGACCCGGTAATGTGTTTTGCCATCATCTGTCTTGCGTTCTTGAATGTATGCCATTTTTCTCTTCCGTTTGGTTGTTTGGGGTACAACGACGGATTGTTAATCCTATAAGGACGCTCTAAATTTCGCCTTTAGGCGTTAATTTGAAGGCACCTGACCCCTTCGGGTTTGACATTTGGTGCACTGACGGTGCATTCAAAGAAAAACCGTATAAGGTTTCGGCCCGTTTCGCGTCCGGCTGACAATTGGGAATTTTGTCCCTTTTGTCCAATTTGTCCTTAAGATTGAGACTTAACTTGGCAACGAGAGTTATTGCCATTTTTTGTGGGCTAGTGCACCAATAGTGCACCATTGAAGAAAAATGGCAGTCAGGACTCTCGCCGCAACTGCCCTAATCTAAGAATCTCCGGATGTAGGATTCGAACCTACGACCAATGGATTAACAGTCCACTGCTCTACCACTGAGCTAATCCGGAATAAGAACGGCCTGAGTGTACTGAATACCTCTATTTTCCTCAACAAGAAGCTGCATGTTCATCACGATAATGTTGCAAGCCTTCTTGGCGTAGCTGACAAGCAGGACATCGCCCACAACCTGTACCACGGATTCCTTCATAGCAGGTAACAGTATGATGAATCAAGAACTCTAAAATGCCCAATCGATCCGCCAAACGCGTGGTGTCAGCTTTTGTCATATGCACGAGGGGAGTACGTATTGTAAAAGAGGGATTGTCCAGATCAAGGCGAATGATCTCCTGCTGCAAATCCATGTAACGTTTAGAACAGTCGCGGTAGCCGGAATTGGCTGTTGCTTCTCCTATCACCCCGAGCCACATCTCATCAGCGCCGATATGATTGGCAAAAATGCCTCCTAAATGAATCATCAGACCATTTCTGCCAACGACAAGGGTGTTAGGGGCAGCGTTTGTATGTTGTTGGATAGCTATCGAGGGGTCTGTTAGCGCACTGTGCGTGATCTGCTTCAAGAGAGTGAGATCGAGAGTATGCCTCTGCACGCCCCAAGCAGCACAGATGTCAGCGGCGGCTTGTAGTTCTGTGACATGCCGCTGTCCATAATCAAAAGAGAGGGCTGTGACGTGTTCAGCACCATGCTCGTTAACAGCCAGCTTGAGACAAGTGGACGAGTCCATCCCGCCAGAATGAAGGACGACGGCACGCACAGCCTACACCTCGACCTCAGCAGTTTGAGGGCGTTTACGCGCCTCCCACAGGGCTCTAAATGGAGCGCAAGAGCCGATAAGTTGTTCTTTCGTCCCTTCAGCAATCTTGACGCCATTCTCAATGTAGATGATACGATCGGCATCTTCAATTGTGGAAAGACGGTGAGCAATAATGATCTGTGTCATGGAACCATGCAGCTCTTCCAGCGCCTGCTGAATGCGTATTTCGCTGAGGTTATCCAAGGAAGAGGTGGCTTCATCTAACACAAGAATAGGGGCATTCTTAACCAAAGCACGAGCGATAGCAAGGCGTTGCTGCTGTCCACCTGATAGGTTTTTGCCCGCTTCCGCCAAAAATGTATCGTAGCCTTGAGGCAACTTCACAATGAATTCATCTGCATGGGCCCGCTTAGCAGCATCGACAATCTGCTCTTGGGTGAAGGGTCTGCCAAAGGAGATGTTTTCCCAAACAGTGTCCATAAAGAGGACTGATCGTTGGGGTACGAAGGCGATGCCATCGCGTAGGCTTCTCTGAGTATAGCGTCGAACAGAGACGCCATCAATGCGGATATCCCCTTTATTGATGTCGAACAGCCGGGGGAGCAATTGGACAATCGTGGATTTGCCGGCTCCAGTAGGACCGACGAGCGCCACTGTCTCACCCTTATGAACGGTAAAGCTAAGGCCTTTGAGAATCCAGGTGTCGTTATATTTAAACCAGACGTTGTCAAACTCAATCTTATCTTTAAAACCGTCTAAGGGAATAGCATCGGGGTCATCTTGGATCTGCGGGGTAATGGACATGACCTCATACATCCGCTCTGCGGCGGCAATGCCTTTCTGGATGTGGTTGTTTTCTTCCGCAAACTTCTTAATGGGTTCGTATAGGAGGTAAAGGAGAGCGCAGTAGAGAAG
>CAMFKD010000291.1 GCA_945957095.1 uncultured Chlamydiae bacterium | reverse complement strand
TAGTAAATTCCTAAAAATTAGTGGTTAATATTTAGCAGAAATTGCTGCTGATCTCACCAGCTCTATGGTTAATTATGCAACAAGGTCCACGTGATGTAGCTTCTCAAAAAGTCCTGGCGCGCTGACCTGCTGCGCTGGCCATCATGTGCCAGGACTTTTTGAGAAGCTACGTTTCTTGCTTATAATTCAAATAAATGTTAAAATAATTATCTAAATCTATTCATGTTGCTACTATATGGACTTTAACTCACTTTCTATTGCTCCTGTTGTACCAGCTGAACCATTAAAAGAGCAGGCTGGTCAAGACATGTTGCCGCCGGCTGTGGTACCACAGGGAGAAGGCGAGGGTGAGCAGCTAGTTTTTGTGGCTCAAGCTGTATTAGCCAAGGTGTCAGCTGGCATGATGGGTGGAGGTGAGTTTGTCACGCGTCATCGTATTCACAAGTCCATGGGTGGTGGCAAAAACAGTCAGCACACAGCTACTCCTTTAAAGGGGGGTGACACCACTGCAAGGGTAGAGACGCAGCAGACATTGCAAAGCCTTTCACACAAGGCTGAAGTGGGACAAGTCTTCAAGGCGGGGCGCGAACCCGTGATAGCCAAGGCGGAGCGAGGGGAAGCATTTAAAGGGGGCGATGAGTCTAAGTACACGGCCATTGCACATCGGTTGGGGACTAAAGAGATAGGCGCACGGATGGGAGAGGTCTTTGACCGTCGCAGTCCAGGACAGACAGAAAAACTTGACAAAGGCTTTGAAGGGGTCAAGGAGCGCCGGCCATTCGAATCTGAAACATCTAAGATGATAAGACCGACAGAAAAAGAGAAAGAATCTGAGAAGCCAGAAGAGAAGGAACGTTTAAGCCGTAGGTCTTCTGATAAGCTCGAAGATAGAGAGAACGGGAAGGGGCAAGGGCATCAGATTGCTCCTAAAATCCATAGTGTTCCTATTCAGCTGCCGGATCGCATACCCCCTGAACTGCTAGCAGCGATGGGATTGCTGACAGCTAGCGTTCAGCAAATGGTGAATAGTGCAGAATTTCGTTCGGCTCAAGCAGTGATCATCGTAGAGGGACTGGTGGAGAAGGCGTTTATCAGCCATGTGTTGCGGCTGTTAGGACGCAATCCGCGCCAGGTGTATATCTGGGTTATTGGGCAGGAGGAGTCATGTAGCAGTGCTTGGAGCCTGTTACATCATCTTGGGATGCCTTGTGTCACATTATTGAACCTAGAGCTTGGTCGTCGCAACGGTGGATGGGACAAGGTGAAGCTCTGCTTACGTCGTTTGCTCTCGCTGCATGGAGGTCAGCTGGGTGAACTGACGGACGAAGACATCGCTATGCTACCCTATTGGGATAGTGCGGTGGATGGGATGGATCCTTGGTTAGACCTTTTGGAAGCCTATGGTGTTTTCTTTGCATTACCTTTAGATCTTGACTTCATGCTTCTAAGGGCTTTTCCACGTCCCTATAGCTCTTTCCCTATCCAACAAGGCAATTCAGCTGTTAGCTGGAAGCAGATTCTTGAGGTAGCCCCTCAAACCCTCAGGGGATATTCTGCTAGTGAAATAGATTCAATGGGGCTATACCATGCGTTGTTTTGTAAGGAACAGCGCCTATTAGTACACCAACATGCATGGCGGTTACTCGGACCGATGGAGATGGTGACGGATTTACCTCCAGTATTCCATCGCATGCTGAATCGCTGTCACTTCTCAAAATAATTTATGGATAGGTTCATAGATTAGGCGTGAGCTACGTTGCTCTGTGATATACCAGAACGACCACTCAAGCATCACCAGAATCCGATTACGGAACCCGATCAAGTAGAGGACATGGATGAAGCACCAGATCATCCACGCCAACAATCCTGAGAAGTGCCACTTACCCATCATCGCGACTGCTTTAGCTTTGCCTATCGTTGCCATGGACCCTTTATCGCGGTATTGAAATGGCTTGCGCTCCGATGGCGTTGTTTTGTTGGTAATGATTTTGGCGATGTAGGTGGCTTGTTGGATGGCTACTGGAGCCAAACCCGGCAGAGGTTTACCGCTTCCATTATCGTAATGCGCAGCATCACCAATCACAAAGATCTCAGGGTGATCTGGAATCGTGAGATCTGGTCCTACGATAGCGCGTCCTTGACGATCAAGAGCTGTTCCGAGAGTCTGTAAGAGTGGCGAAGCTTGGTTACCAGCTGCCCAGATGACGTTTTGTGTCGGGATGACGCCATTGCTAAGTGTGACATGTGTTGGCGAGATATCGATGACCTTGGTATGAGTCAAAACCTTGACACCCATGCTTTCTAGCTGCTCTTGTGCTTTAAGGGATAAGTCAGTGGGGTATGAAGGAAGCACATGATGTTCTGCTTCTACCAGGTAGATCTGTGATTTCTTTGGGTCGATCTTACGAAAATTCTTGGCCATTGTCTTATGGGCGATCTCTGCAATGGCTCCCGCCATTTCGACACCTGTTGGACCACCACCGACGATGACGAAGTTGAGCAGGGTTTGGGCTGTCTCTTATA
>CAMFKD010000290.1 GCA_945957095.1 uncultured Chlamydiae bacterium | reverse complement strand
GAATTCTACAGCAACATGGCCTTGACCCCACACAACCCAACCTACTGCAAGAAGTGATCAGTGGCGTGCATCCCACAGCCCTTATTGGAGTCTCCGGACAGGCAGGACAGTTTTCTGAGGGGATTATCCGAGAGATGACACGTCATACCCAACGACCTATTATCTTCCCGCTATCCAATCCCACTAGCCATGCTGAAGCTGTGCCTGCTGATATCATGCTGTGGACTGAAGGGCGCGCTTTAGTCGCGACAGGGAGCCCATTTGCCCCTGTCAGTTATGGCGGCCGTGATCATGTCATTACCCAATGTAACAACTCCTTGGTATTTCCTGGCTTGGGATTGGGAGTCATCAGCGGTGGCTGCCGTCGGGTTATCACCGAGATGCTAGTAGCGGCAGGCCGTGCCTTAGCAGCGCTCTCACCAGCCCTTAATCAGCAGATAGGTGCACCACTTCTCCCTGGGTTGGACGCATCCCGTATGATTGCTAAGACGGTAGCATTAGCCTGTGTTAAGGCAGCTCAAGAAGCTGGTGTCGCAGATCCAATGTCGGACGAAATGTTACATGAGCGGATTGAGGAAAATATGTGGGAACCTCAGTACCCCGAGATCACTACATGCTCACCACTGAACCACAGAGATCACTGAGGGAATGAGATTAGCGCTCTCTGTCGTGAGCGGAGATCAAGCATTTGTAGGAATTTACTAAATCTTCATCTCTCATTAATGTACGCCCAATGAGGCTAGTCTATAGTGCTATGGTAGCATATTTATGTGCTACGTAAGAGAAATTCTAGAGAGGTAACATTGCCATGCTTAAGAACAAAATTTGGTCTATACCCTTCACTCTAGCTCTCGCCACGGCTTTTATCTGCGGCGTCTGTCAAGCGCGTGAATTGGATGACGATGAGAGCAAGCGCGTCCCTATCGGCGTTTCCCTACTAGAATCAGAAGTCGCTGAAGCCCTCCAAGAAGAAGTCGTCCTACAGCAAAAATTGGAATCCGAACAAGCTGCGACAGATAACGAGATAGGCCAGGAAAGGAATGCCAACTTAGATCTTGGTCCACAGACAAACTCATCCAATATTGCCGCTAAGGGCTTCTTTTACGGCGAAGCCTCTCTAAGAGGGATCCATCATGTATGCTACTACGCCGTCAATCCTGTGACTGGACAAGTAACCCTCGAGTTGGAAGATGGTTCCCTTTGGACCGTTACTTCCAACCCTTTATGTATTTATGATTGGCTGGTGTCCGATGACATCACCATCTACCCATCTCCATGGTATGTCAATAGTCCGTTTCAGCTCTACAACCTACAAACCAAGAGCTACGTCTATGTCAACCTGAAGATGGGACCTTTCTACGATTGTTTCGACTACCATCGTTTCATTGTTGCACTCTCCTGGACCACTGGAGAACTGTGGTTGAATGATGGTTCTCATTGGCTCGTCAGCGATATTGCTGTGTTTAGAGGATGGAACCCGGATGATACCCTCATTATTGGGACTAGCAACGATTGGTTCACTAGCTATCCTAATGTATTGATCAATGTTAATACCTACGACTCGCAATACCCAAAATGCAGCTACTTACGTGCCGTGTGTCTGTCGGGACCCGTATTCTAAACTAATAAGGAATCTATCATGTCTCTATCCGTTACCCTATCACATTCTCCAGTTTCTATGCTGGATACTTACCACACCTACGAGCTTCCAAGAGCTACTGTCGGTGGCTTTGGTATGGTGATTGGCGGCTTATTAGTCGCTGGCGGGGTAGTCATTGAAGCGCCCGTCATGTTGCTCACAGGCACTGCTGTCATGGCCATTTCGATGCTGTTTGCTGCGACCACCTGCATAGGTGGCTCAGGATCGTGTTGCTACACCGAGACATCGGGTCCTATGGGTATCATGCACCATAATAGCGTCCATATTAGCGATTCTCCCTCTTGGTTTTGGAGTCGCCCTTTCTCCTACGGCCCTAGCTATTGGTTTAATAGACGCGCTTTAGCACCATCTTTAGCTATCCCTAGAATGCCTTCCTGCCACCCCGGGGTGAGAAAAATACCCGGCATACCTTCTGTGACTAGAGGACACGGCCTTCATCGCGTTAATGCCGCTAGAGTCGTTCCAGGACTTCCTGCTTGTACAATCACTCCGAGATCCATTTCCACAGCTAATTGCCGAGGAGCTACCCCTTCGCAGGGGATTCGATCTAGCATAGGCCATGGCCGCGTCTCCATCGCTCGTTAGCGGTCCCCTTTCACAACGAGACGAATGATAAACACACCATACCCACTGTCTGATCCCTTTCACAACGAGACGAATGACAAACACACCGCTACATCGTTCACACTCTCTGCAGGGACGTTTTTCACGCGAAAGGCAGAAAAATGCAAAAAGCTGTTGCAACAATTTCGAACCATCGTGTATGTTTTGGGAGTCTTAGCGAAAATTCGTTGTAGAAATGGTTAAAGCTAAGATACCGAAGCCGTCGAGCTTCGGAGGGTTCTTTGACAGGATGAGAGAGATAACATGAAAGCATGTTAGACGAGCTTGTGCGCT
>CAMFKD010000289.1 GCA_945957095.1 uncultured Chlamydiae bacterium | reverse complement strand
GCAATAAGCTACCAGTGCCCTCGTTGTAATTATACTTGACCATCGGGTAAGCCATCATCACTTTCTGTAGCATACCCTCCGTGTCGACCTTCGGTGCAACGACATCCTTAGTCTGGAATAGCGATGTCGTGCCCATTCCAACAACGAGGATGAGGCCCGCGATGAGAGCAAGAACGACCATTTTCTTGAAGAAACTGGAACTTTGTGGAGGCGCGGCAGGAGCGGCAGCAACAGGGGCTACAGGCGCCGACTTGGTGGCAGCAGCCCTGGCTTTCTTACTGTCCTCTTCTTTCAGCGACTTCACGATAGAAGGCAGCAGTGGTGTGATCAGAGTTTGGCGATCTGCCTCTCGGTCAAAGATGATTACTCGCGTTGTCCCAAGAGAGACGATGCTATTGGAAACCAGATCAGCCTTACCCTTGATCTTCTTGTCATCAACGAAGACCCCATTACGACTTTTGAGATCTTGAATCGTCAGCTTGTTGTCTGCGCTGATCGTCAATTTAGCGTGTTGTCTGGATACCGTCCCATCGTGGAAGACAATGTCGCAGTTATCTGGATTGGTGCCCAGTACATAGGAGGAACCAGGCTCCATTGAGAACTCTGCACCATTATTAGGGCCACCAATGACCTTGAGCATCCAACGCCCATTATTGGAGACATTGAAGTCGATGTTGGCGAGCATTTTTTCGGCATCGCCCTTTTCATCGTCGAAGAGAGTGTTGGTTTCCTCTTCTTCTTCTTCCTCTTCATGCACCTCTGGTGCCGGTTTTTCCTTTCCTTTTCGTTTGCTCTCCGGATCAACATCACGTCCCCCAATATCGGTGTAGTAGCGGAAAATACCGCTTCCGATTTTTAGAGTATCGCCATGTTGCAGCAGGCACGACTCTTTGATAGGCCGGTCGTTCACAAGTGCTGGATTGGTGGTGCTAAGGTTTTCGACAGAAATGCCTTCTGGAAGCTTGTGGGCCATGACATGCTCACGAGAGACCTCTGGATCCTCGACTAGAAGCTGGCAAGTGTCGGGATCCCGTCCAATGACCCATTCGTCCCCCTCGTCGAAAGAGAGGACAAGCCCCGCCATGGTACCTTCTTCTGCAATCAGTTTTGCCGTCATACCCACTTACCCAGTCAGTAGATTCAAATGGAGATAGAGCATATTTTATTATCCAATTTTAAGGTAGCATCTGTGTTGAAGGATCGGAAACCCAGTGGCCACGCCCCATAGCCTCTACTCAATCTTTGTGGTTGTGGCTTCTGTGCGCCAGAAATCGATGGCATTCATGAAGTCCTCTAAACACTCTTTAAAGCGCTCATAGTCAATATTATACTCTATTTCTCTCGATAAGGTCAAGCTATTCCCATCGTCGCTCAGGCCTAAAATAGCCCCTTCAGTGCCCTGACCGAAGAGATTGGCATGCATCATTTCCGTATAGAACTGTTCGACCTGTTCTTTGGGGCATGGAGCGATATCGCAGCGGAGGCCGATACCAGGATTGAGGTCGCTGATCGTATAGGACAACTCTTTATCCATATAGATGACATATTCGCCTGCATCGTTTTGCGGGATAGCCTTATCGAGTCCCACCTCTTTTTGAAACATCTCCATGAACTGAGACAGTCTCATATTCCACCTCTACGTGACGACACGCCTATAATAAAAATTATAACACAGCAGCACAATTAAAGAAGGAGTGAGAATGTTGAAATGACCTTTCGCCGAGCGCAGTGAGGTTTTATAGTTCAAAGATTTCTTCGCTGAGCGTTCTGCGTAAACCCTATCTACAACAATGTGCGCGAAGCTATGGAGTGTGCAAGCTTGCTTGCGCTTTCACTTTTTTGGGAAGGATTCAGGAAAGTTCAGACGACAACAGCTTCATCAGATAACTTCTGTACAACATCTAGGCTTAGCTCGGTGACCCTACAAATTTCCTCAAGCGGCATGCCTGTAACAATGAGTTCTTTTGCTATTGTTACTGCTTTTTTTTCCATACCTTCAGCTATGCCCTCAGCTATACCTTCAGCTTTGCCTACAGCTATGCCCTCAACTATACCTTCAGTTTTGCCTTCTTCAAAACCCTTGGCTTCGTATTTTTTGAGAGTGTTAGCTTCTATCCTGAGCCATTTGAGTTGACCTTCATAGACCTCTCTTTCCTCCTCGCCAAAATTCATGATATCCAGCACATTTAGGGCTTTTTTTAGGGCTGGGTTATCCAGTGCCAAAGGAAGGTGATCTTTATTTAGCAGGTCATGCCGAGTCAAGAAAGCCACCCACATATCCAGAGAGTTTGTGATTTTTGCAACGAGATCAACCAACTCTTCGCGGGCATTTTCCGAAAATTTCTTTAATTCAATAGTATGAAGTTCCAAATCTTTGAAGTACAAGATGCCTGTTTCTTTTTCTGTGATGTGAAACACATTGTGATATTTGTCGACGTGGGGAATAGAGGTAAAATTGAGGATGTGGATGCCGATGGCTTTAGAGAGAAGAGAGTAATCTTCGGTCACCTTTAACTGTTCTGTGTAGAGCTTTCCCCAGTAGTAGAGCGCTCTCTTATCATAGTCAGCTT
>CAMFKD010000288.1 GCA_945957095.1 uncultured Chlamydiae bacterium | reverse complement strand
AGTTTCGACATTGTTATTCTTGTTTGGTTAGAGCTTACGGGCACTCTTTTGCGATGTGTAGCGAATATTCCATGGATACGGAAAGTTCGCAAAGATTTTCGAAACGGAAAGCAGCGTGCCTACCATTGTCGTCATATGTCGCGAACCGCGGCACTAACTCTGCCCGTAAGCCAGTATGAGTATGCACGGTTTTTTCTCGCTCAGCAAGCTCAGCTTCGGCAGCCAAACGCCTTCCGCCTACATGAAGCATCTAAAGTCATATATCCGGTCGACCATCTGGGGGTTCTGTTGGAGGATATCCGCGAATGCTTTAGAGTAGACCAAAGTGACAGGCAGCTTCTTGTAGAGGGTGTTGTTGTTCCAGTCCATCTTGGTCAGACCGAGCACGCCCGCACAGGTATCGTGCCAACCGCCTTCTCCTGAGAACCGCCGAAGGAGAATGGGAGACGGAGTTGGCTTGAGAGCGCCCTCCTTGTAAACATTATTGCGAGGGTTCTGGACGTGGACCCCCAGTGCGCTGCCTTGTGTCCATAAGAGGGCTTCGTTTCCGCTCAGCGGAATGTAGGTACCTCGCTGAACTGGGTAGCTATGCGGAGAAGGTGGCGACCCGTCACCAAAACGAACGCCCTTCAAGTCAACGCTCTTTACAATTTGAACCAATTCGACCTCTGTACCTGATCGAAAGCTGTCAAAAGCCCCTAAAGTTTCTTCGTCGGTAAACGGAGTATTTTTGTGTATCGTAACTTTCTTAGGTGCTGAACCTAAATGACCACGCTGATAAATCTCAAGGCTTCGTGAGAGAACTGATTGCATCTCAAAGTAAGAGAGGTAAGGATTCTTGTTTGCGTCTTCAGTAAAATCCTTTGTATCGTATGCAACAAATTTAAACCCCGTTCCGTCTGGATCAAACACCTGGCTACAGCACGTGCTATACTGTGTTCCTGTCTCTTTGTCTGTCTTCATCGCATAACTAATTCCGATAAATGCCTCATCAGGAGCCAAACCGGCAAGCTTCCAAGGAACGCCCCCGGCCTTGGCATAGATCGCGACGCTGAGACCCCACATAACATTTGCCCGGCATCTCCGGTTAAAACTTGTCTGCCGGACAATCTGTATCGGGATATCCGACGGTGCGCAGTATGCCTTCAGATAGTCATGAAAATTGAAATTTTCTCCTTCAAAGCAGGCGGCCCAGTCATCAGGTAGCATGACGAGTGCAACGTCGAAGTTGCTACGGAGCGGTAAGAGTCTTGAAATGCAGCGAAATAGCCCCTGCGCCAGCTCAGTCTTCGCGCGTCTCCTAGCGAATTCGTCCAAATCATTGGGGAATCTAAGGACCAAACTCTCATCTAGTTTAGCTACAGGCACCCTAAACAATTTCTCGAACCCTGGATAGTCAGGATAATAGTTTTTTGCTTCAATAGGGGCTGCAATCGTTTGAAGTTCACTTATCAGGCGGTGCAACTTATCGAGCTCTCTCTCGGGCGCAACAAGTGCAAGACGGACCGAGGGCAAGGTTCCGAACTTAAGACCGTAGGGGCCGTGAGCTACCAGTCCCATGAGGGGATGGACATGGGTCCGCCCCTTGTTAAAGATTAACTCGGGTTCGGGGAGGCAGGTGTATCCGGCCAGTTCACTGTTGTCGCTCATGGAAGCCTCCTTGAAAACGCCGTCCGGCTTCCGATGACAAATGAAGGGTTCTCGCTCCCGGTGCCCGTTGCAAAAGGCCTCACTTCAACTTCTGAGGCACGTTCGTTCGTTCCGAGTGCTATTTCAATCCAGGCATTGAGAAGAGAATTGAACTTCGCATTGTAGCGGTCGGCCTTACGTTTATCGAGAAAATCTGTTGCATCCCGCCGCGCCCTTTGCGGCCATATCCAAACATCCGGATCAATTGCAAGCCAGTTTCTGCCCTCCTGGACTTCAAACGAAATGCGAGCAGCTTCAGACCAAAATACCTTCTCCTGTTGCGGATGGTCATGCGT
This sequence comes from uncultured Chlamydiae bacterium, assembly GCA_945957095.1. Lineage (GTDB taxonomy): Bacteria > Chlamydiota > Chlamydiia > Chlamydiales > JAJFMA01 > CAMFKD01. Next base: position 594 of record CAMFKD010000288.1, on the reverse strand, counting down.
CATCTCAGTGAATAGGCCTGGGATAACGCCGGAAGTCTTCCCTACAATGCGTTGAAGAGGATTAACGGCCCCTGCGTCAGGGCTGTGTCTGTTGATGATTAGCCATGAGCCAGAGCGGTTTGTGCGGGCGAGTAATGGTTTTCCAATTGAGAGAGCCTTTGAGAGAGCGTCAGCGATGAATCCTCTCAGGTGCATAGAGTCTGAATTGGAAAGTTCAACTGGCAGTGCGACATCATCAATGGACAACAGAACAGAGCCGAAGTGATCGCTGGCTAAACTCCGCTCCCCCCAAGCCCAAACCTCGGCTGCCTTGGTGATGACAAGGCTTCCGCCCGTTTCGTTCTCGGCGTTACGTAGTGCGGCCCAATCTATGGGCTTGCTGAAATTTAGACGCAGGCAGTGTGAAGGCAACTTCTTAATAGGAAGGGCATTAAAACGGAGTAACGGCCCTTGTGTCCCAGCCTTAGGAATTGGAATACGCACATCAGACGTTGCAGATTTTCGGACCTTCCGGTCTAGCTCTGCCGGCTTACCTTCAACATTCCTCCATATGTGCGACAATAATGAGTCAAAGGTCTCCACGCGCACATAATC
>CAMFKD010000287.1 GCA_945957095.1 uncultured Chlamydiae bacterium | reverse complement strand
AGATAGAAGAGCCTAAGGGATAAGGTTTGCCAATGTGTTGTGTTACCATAGCCCCTAACAGATACTGTACTATCGAATTTTTTCCCAAACAAACTGAAAAATTGTGCGCATCCTATTATCCATAATTTCTCCGCTGAGCGAAGCGAAGCTGTGGAGTGCTCGAGCTTGCTCGAGCTTTCGCTTTTACGGAGACTTGGGCTGCAGAAAGCATTGACCAAGTATTAGATAGAATAGCACTTTGAAAGTAGTCCTAACATCCTGACTCTTCTCTAAAAAATGAAAGCTCGAGCACTCCACAGCCTCGCTTCGCTCGGCGAAAATTAGCCCTGATTTTTCACCGCCACTAGCATACAAAAGAGCCATGATACCATCAGACCAACTTGGGTCAAATCTGTGCAGATACGATCCGCTTTAGTTGTCGGATTGCGTAGCAGGAAGTAGGAGCCTATATTGGAAACAAGGGCTGCGGCTAAGGCTCCCAATGAGCCAGGACCAGTGTTAGCCTTATAGCATGACACAGCGTAATAAATGGCTGCCGCATTAAGGACTCCGGAAACTGCTATTTTTTGCTTTCTAGAATGACTTGTCTGAGGGAAGTAGCGAGCGGCATCGGCAAAGGGTTCGAACATGAGAACTGTATTAGGTAGTCGTGTTTCATAGTGAGTCATCACTTTCTCCTATTTATAGTGAATAATGTTAAATACAAGATTGATGATATGATGTTAATAAATAAATAGTGAAAATCACTAATACGTTTTAGCTTTTTCTGAAATAAAGGTAGCCATCATTGCGGAAGCTAGCCCAGACGTGCGGCCATCCAGGTCGTAAGCAGGGGAGAGTTCTACGACATCAAAGCCAATGACTTTACCGCTGTGTGCTAAGTGTTGCAGCAACGGTGTCACGAGCCAGTGAGGAAGTCCCAATGGTTGAGGGGCACTAACCCCTGGAGCATAGGCGGCGTTGAAGACATCGAGATCTAGACTGACGTAGATTCCTTTACAGCGTTGTAATTGTCTATCGATGGCTGTTATGGCGCTTGCAACACCCTGTTGGAGCATGATGTCAGCTTGGATGATCTCGACGTGTAGCTCCTTAGCTTTGTCAAAGAGAGCTTCCGTGTTGCCAAGGGGTTGGATGCCGATGCACAGATAATCAAATGGCATTTGGTTGGCTTGACGTTCTGCAGCTATTTGTGTGAATGAAGTGCCAGAGGAACCTAGGCCACCTTCTAATAGAGGTCTCATATCAAAGTGACTGTCGATATTGACGACGCCGATATGCTGTTTAGGCTGGTGTGCGATCAATCCTTGAAAGTGCCCCCAGGCTGTTTCATGTCCGCCCCCAAGAACGATAGGCAACATGTGAGCTTGTGTGGCTATGGCGACCACTTCAGCTAAGGCGGTTTGTGCCCGTTCAAGATTGCCATCATTGCAGGTGATATCTCCGAGGTCGTACAGCTGGACGCTATCGCTGCAGTGCCAGGCGCGGTTGCCGAGAGCTTGCCTTAGAGAGCGGGGACCACTGGCTGCGCCTGGACGGCCTTGGTTACGCATGATGCCGACATCACAGGCAAAACCGATGAGAGCAAACGCCGTCTGTGAGGCCGGCGGTAGGTTAAGGCGGAGGTCGGCTAAACGGACGACTTCGTGATAACGCAGAGCATTGGGGCCATCACGTCGTCCTTGCCAGATGATGGGAGTTGAGGGTTCGTAGTAACGTTGTGTCTCAGGTGTCATGAAGCTTGTCCTTTAATAAACGTAACACAGGGGAGTAAGCTGCCCTGGTAGTATAGGATCTCTCGGTAGTCACAACAGGGGTAGACGGTAATGTCGGCGCGCTGTCCTGGCGCCAAAAAACCGCGATCTGAGAAACCTAGTGCTTTCGCCGCGCGGAAGGTGATTGCTGCCCAAGTCTCGGCCATGGTGAGCTTCTGGGCAGCCCCAAGCAGTGCCGCTTCCGCTAACAAATAGCCCATCGGCGCTGAGCCGGGGTTCCAGTCTGATGCGATGACAAGAGGTAGCCCATGATCTAGGATGGCACGAGCGGGCGGCCATGCCATCCCTAAGCCTAGAGTAGCTCCTGGCAAGACAACAGGAACAACGCCAGCTTGCCGCAATGCGATGAAATCTGCTGCTATCGACTGCTCTAAATGATCAACGCTTTGTGCTCCTATCTCTGCTGCTAATTTGGCGCCGCCGCGTGAAAATTGGTCGGCGTGGATTGTTGTAGTAAAGCCTAAGGTTTTAGCTGTTGCCAGGTAGCGGCGTGCTTGATCAACGCTAAAGGCACCATCTTCGACGAAGATATCGACGCGTTGAGCTAATCCTTCTGACTTCACGTTTGGCAGCAGTTCGTTGATGAGCATGTTGAGGTAGGCATCGCCATCCGACCATTCAGGAGGCACTGTATGGGCAGCCAGGCATGTAGCAATGACGTCAACGGATTGCTGGTTTGCTGCTTTATGTATTGCACGCAGCATCTTGAATTCATCCGCGACAGTTAGCCCATAACCACTTTTGATTTCACAGGTCGTCACGCCTTGCCGTCTTATGGTATGCAGACGAGAAACTGTTAAGGCTGTCAGCTCTTCTTCGCTAGCAGCGCGAG
>CAMFKD010000286.1 GCA_945957095.1 uncultured Chlamydiae bacterium | reverse complement strand
GAGCGCATTGCTGAGCTAACCGAACATCTGAAGAGGTCTCCAAAAGATCACGCCTCTCGTTTGGCTCTACTTAAATTAGTAGGTCAACGGCGGCGGTTGCTGGACTACCTGAACTCAACAGATACCAAGAGGTATCAAGCTTTGATCAAGAAGCTGAACCTCAGAAGATAATTAAGAGAAAGGGCAACTGTTACAGCAGTTGCCTTTTTGTTATAGCACAAATATAGGGCAAGAGAAGTTAGGAATAGAAGTCAGAGAATGCCTTTAGAGAGCTTTTTTAGTAGCTGCAGGTTTAGCAAGCTGAACAGTTATTTTTTAAGGGTACTTTCTGAATTCTATGGTTTCTACCCTCTCAAGCTCTCGTATAAAAAACGCTGAGATGTCTGGATGACTTCTCTTCGTTTTTCAATTTTATCACCAGGTTTTGTTCACCTTTTCGAGCACAATTTCAACCAACCAAAAAGTCTTGGATGCCTCAGCTGACAGACCCGAAGAGGGCCGAAAAGTGAGCGAAAAAGTGAACAAAGCCTATCACGACAACGAGGAGCGAATTCCCATGCAACGACATACCCTTTCCATTCAAGTAGGCGCCACTCAGATGACGCTAGAAACAGGCAAGATTGCCCGTCAAGCTAACGGAGCCATCTTCCTACGCTGTAATGACACCGTCATCTTTGCCACAGCCTGCGCAGCGCCAACCGCCTCTCCAGACATCGACTTCTTACCGCTGCGTGTCGACTACCAGGAGAAGTTTTCTTCGGCTGGCAAAACTGTGGGCGGTTTCTTCAAACGCGAAGGCAGACCGACAGAACGCGAAACCTTGACCTCGCGTCTGATCGACCGCCCTCTCAGACCGATGTTCCCCGACGGCTACTACAACGAAGTCCAGATCCTATCCTACGTCTGGTCCTATGACACCACAGCTTCAACAGCCCCATTAGCCATCTGTGCGGCCTCTGCAGCATTGGTGATCTCGGATATCCCCCTAGTTAAACCGATTGGCGCCGTCCAAGTAGGCTTGATCGATGAACAATTCGTCGTCAACCCCCATCCAGACCAACAAGTGAAGTCGAAACTCGACCTCATCATCGCCGGTACTGAAGACGCTGTCTTAATGATTGAAGGTTACTGCGACTTCCTCACCGAAGAACAAGTGCTTCAAGCCATCCAAGTTGGTCACGAAGGCATTAAGACTATCTGCCACGCCTTGGCCGGTTGGCAGCAGCAAATCGGTAAACCAAAGAAAACAGACACCATTCATGTTGTCCCATTAGAAACGGTACAAGCCGTTGCTGCGATCGCAAAAGGGCCGCTGGAAAAGGTGTTGCGCATCCGCCACAAGCAAGAACGCGAAACCGCCGTTGACGAAATCAAGAAGACAGTCACCGACACTCTGCTACCTGCTGGCGACGCAGAACCCAAACATTCCAAGACAGATGTCGCCAAGGCCTTTAAAGAGCTGCAATCACAGATCTTGCGACGTATGATCCTCGATGAGGGCGTCCGCAGCGATGGCCGCAGTACCACAGACATCCGTGCCATTGATGTCGAGATGGCGCTATTACCCCGTACCCACGGTAGCACCCTCTTTACTCGCGGCGAAACGCAAACAGTTGCCGTCTGCACACTCGGCGGCGCCACCATGGCGCAACGCTTCGAGACGCTGACTGGTGAAGGACTCCACCGCTTTTACTTACAATACAACTTCCCTCCTTTCAGCGTTGGTGAAGTGGGACGCGTTGGCTCGCCGGGCCGTCGCGAGATCGGCCACGGCAAGCTGGCTGAGCGTGCTCTGATGGCCGCTCTCCCAAGTCAAGAGGCCTTCCCCTATACAATTCGCGTAGAGTCTAACATCACCGAATCCAATGGCTCGTCATCGATGGCAACCGTTTGCGGCGGCTGCCTCGCGATGATGGACGCTGGTGTCCCCATCGCCCGTCCGGTCTCTGGCATTGCCATGGGCTTGATTCTCGATGGTGACAAATTCGCCATCTTGTCTGACATCCTCGGATTGGAAGACTTTTTAGGCGACATGGACTTCAAAGTCGCTGGCGATGAGAGTGGCGTCACGGCCTTCCAGATGGACATCAAAGTTGAGGGCATCACCCAAGACATCATCCGTCATGCACTGGCACAAGCTAAGCAAGGCCGGCTGCACATTCTGCAACACATGTTGAACGCCTGCCCCAAATCCAAAGCGCTAGCACCACATGCACCGCGTATCGAAACCCTGCGCATCAAACCAAGCAAGATCGGCGAGGTCATCGGCCCAGGAGGCAAGCAAATCCGTGCCATCATCGAACAGACAGGTGTCGAGATCGACATCGACGACAGCGGCTTAGTCAGCATCTCATCACCTAACCTAGACGGTATTGAGAAAGCTAAGGCAATTATCCGAGGCTTGACAGCTGAAATTGAAGTTGGAGCCGTCTACCACGGAAAAATCACCTCCATCGTCCCCTTTGGCCTCTTCGTCGAAGTAATCCCCGGCAAAGAAGGGTTATGCCATATCTCCGAATACACCCATGAACGCGTTCAAGATCTGCGTGACTTGGTGAAGGAAGGCGACCCCATCACCGTCAAGGTGCTCGACATCAACGAACGGGGACAACT
>CAMFKD010000285.1 GCA_945957095.1 uncultured Chlamydiae bacterium | reverse complement strand
GAGATTCCTCTACGTCTCGTGGGCTCGGAGATGTGTATAAGAGACAGCCTCCAATTCATTCATGGTGATGTCGCGTCCGACTTTCATGTTGTAGTAAACCTTGGCACCCAGATGTTCGATAGCACGACATTCAGCGACCGCTAGTTTATTTTTAAGGCGGTAGCTTGGTACGCCATAGGTCAACATTCCTCCAGGCATAGCCATCATCTCATACACATCGACAGCATATCCCAAGCGAAGGAGATCGTGCGCGCAAGTAAGAGAAGCCACTCCAGCTCCAATACAAGCGACTTTAAGGCCATTCGGTTCAGCATGCGTAGAACCGCGGGCATAGCTAAACTCCAAGGAACGGTTTAAGGCTTCTTGATCATGCCCAAACCATTCATCGAGATAGCGCTTCTGTGCACGGATGGTTAAGGTCTTGTCGACCCTATCGCGCCGACAAGCGATTTCACAAGGAGCACCACAAATCATTCCGCAGATGGAAGCAAAGGGGTTGGGGCCACGTGCAATCTTATAGCCTTCCAATAGGTTGCCCGCATGGATAGCCAACATATAGCCTCGTCCATCCGTATTGACAGGACAACCGTCTCGGCAGTCAATCTGGCGCAAGTAGTAATCCACGTCAGGAATGGTAACGTCGTATAATTCTCTGTAAGCTTCCTCTAAATCGGGATACACTTCACCGGCCTCCAATGCCATGCGCATGCAATGTATTTGTTCACGGCAGAGAGCAGTGAGATCTATGAGAAGGATTGAGATAGAGAGAAAATTAGGATATTGAATTCAGATTTTTCGCTTCTTCTCGCTAATTCCATTCTTTCTCACTGGTCTCTTTGGCTCAGTGGTGAACACGTACTATAGAATTTCTAGCACAACTGCCGGAAAAAGGTGTAGTTTCTTTCAGTTCATTCTGTTCTTTTCGTCGCGAGCAAGCTAACGCACTTCTAGGTAATGCCCTGGGATTAATTGAAACACAAAGACACAAAGGGGAATGGGGAGCTGCTAGGGGGCTCCAAAGCGTCGCTGCGCTCGTCGAGAAATGGACACATTAGGAAAGAGACTCCTAAGGTCATAACAAACGGCAGCAAGGAATAACAGAATTCCGACTGATTCTGTAAGGGGTGGCAGACGCCTATCCACACTATAAGCAAATAACAGCCCAAAAATCACTTGAAAGACCGTGAGCTGTCCGGCAAGAGAGACAGGAAGGTGGTAACTAGCGCGATTCCAAAACCATGCGCCTAAACCCGAACAAACCAATCCTAGAACGACACAGCCAACGATAAACCCTATCAAGGCATCATTTAAATAGAGGTACTTTTCAAAGTTAATATGAGAATGAAAGAAAAGGGCTATGGCAACAGTCAGCACCATTACCCAAATCAAAGTGCTGACACCCATCAGTGTTGTCCAATCAGAGGCGCTGACTTCAGGATGTTCTTTAACAAACGTGGCATTAACCACAACAAACCAGCTCCATGCCACAAGCGTCCCACAACAGCATAACATCCCTAACGCGTAAGTCCAAACAACCCCTCCTTCCGAGAAGGGAAACCCATTGATACTCAGTAATCCCGTGATAATCAACATAGAAGGAAGAATCAATTCCCGAAATCGACCTTCTTTTCGTTTCCAATTGCCGTAAAAAGCAATCGTTACAGGTGCTATCCCCACAATCAGAGCACTGATTTCGGCAGAAGAATAACGCACTCCCAACACTAACAAAGTGTAACATCCAATATTGGAAGCTAATGCAAATAACAGGGCCTTTTTCCAAATCGCAAACGGGTAGCGCAACATCCCTCTGCGCCAAGAAACAGAAAAAATCAGAAGAGACAGGAGGCCAAACATGAAATAACGCCCCAAGGCAATCTCAATGGGAGTAAAAGAGCTCTCAAATTCTGGAATAACAAAGGTGAGTCCCCAAACGAAACAGGCTGCCAGTGCAAAGACAATTCCCTTAACCATCTCGCTTCCCAAATATTGTCGTCATAAAACCAAAAAGGCCGGCCTTGGTAGGCCGGCCCTATCACACGAACGCAATCGACCGCTGTTAACCGCCAAATGTCCAGTTAAAGCCAAACACAACGCGTTGTTGGTTCAGATCTATTCTGTGGCGCCAAGTGTTCGTTTCAAAGTTGCGGTGCAGATTGCCAAACCAGGTATAGGAGTACTGGAGGTCCCAGAAGACGCATTCGCATACGTCATAACGGACACCTGCGCCCAGTTTGAAGCCTGACTTGGTTCGCTGATGTCTGTCACCACCAGAAGGAATACCTGTCGTAGTCGTGCCAGAATCATTCAATAATCTGAAGTCCCAAACACCCAGCGTATAACCAGTAACGATGTAAGGCGTAGCGCTGCAGAAGCGTGTTCCCCACTTCAGGTCAACACCAAAGATGAAGTCATTCTTTAGGCGTAAGCCGCTGTTAAGAACACCCGTTCCATCGGTGTCTGTACGAATTGTTCTGCTGTAAGAGTTGTACAGGAAGTTGAGTTCCAATGCAGCATAGAAATCGCCGAGATAGCCACAGCCACAGTCACTCCAGCAGTTATCGAACCACTCCTCAACACCGATCTGACCTCCTCCTAAGAAGGAAAGGCCTCCGTTGCGAGCGTAGTGTCTTTCGCCAGTAGCACCAT
>CAMFKD010000284.1 GCA_945957095.1 uncultured Chlamydiae bacterium | reverse complement strand
CATCAACACTCGACTAGTCGTCGGCAGCGTCAGATGTGTATAAGAGACAGGGTGCGTACGACAAATGGCAAGCCTACAAAGATCAGGGCAACGCAGATACCCAAACGGGTGTAGGCGACCTCGATACCCCAATGGCTGAGGTAGCTGCCTAGCCAGCCGTTATGAGAGTATAGCGTTGTCAAAGCTACGCCAGCGACAGCTGTCGGTAAAGCGAACGGGAGGTCGATGGCGGCATCAAAGAGCTTTTTTAGCGGGAACTGATAGCGTACCAATACCCATGCGATGATGAGGCCGAAGAGGGCATTGACGCAGGCGGCGATGGCTGCGGCGCCAAAGCTTAGCTTGAAGGCTGCGAGAACTCTGGGACTTGTCATGATCGCACCAAAATCATGCAACGACAGTCCTGAGGCTTCGACAAAGAGGGCAGAGAGGGGGATAAGGACAATGAGTATCAGATAAAAGATGGTAAAACCTAGCGCTAGCCTAAAACCCGGTAGAATACTGCCCATTGCGCTTGCCCTCTTACCTTAGGTTGTCACTAGTGATCTGATCAAAGAGGGCTCCATCGGCAAAGTGCTTTCTCTGCACAGCATCCCAACCACCAAATTCTTTGATGGTCATGAGCTCTAGGGAGGGAAAGAGTGCCTCATACTTTTTGGCAATAGCGGGATTGCGCGGTCGGTAGTAGTGGCGGGCTGCCATCTCTTGCGCTTGGTCGCTGTAGAGCTCCTTAAGGTAGGTTTCAGCTAGCTCACGTGAATGGCGGCGGTCGACGACCTTATCCACTACCGCAACCGGTGGTTCGGCGAGAATGCTGATAGAGGGAATGATGAGTTCGACACGATCTTTTCCGACATCTTCTTGTAGCGCGAGGTGTGCTTCATTCTCCCAGGTGATCAGGACATCGCCTAGGTCGCGCTGCACAAAAGTCGTTGTTGCGGCCCGTGCGCCCGTTGTCATGATGGGCACTTGGCTATAGAGCTTCTGCATGAAGTGCGCCGCAGCTTGCTCATTGCCGTCAAACTTCTTCAGCGCATAGCCGTATGCTGCTAGGTAGTTCCAACGCGCCCCTCCCGATGTCTTCGGGTTAGGTGTGATGACAGAGACATCCGGCCGGACTAGGTCTGACCAATCATGGATTCCTTTCGGGTTTCCTTTACGTACTAAGAACACAATGGTTGAGGTGTAAGGGGAGCTGTCATAGGGTAGCCGTCCTTGCCAATTCAGAGGAAGGAAGCCCGATTGCTTGGCGATAGCGTCAATGTCATAAGCCAGTGCTAGCGTGACAACGTCAGCCGGTAGGCCGTGGATGACAGCACGCGCTTGTGTTCCCGACCCTCCATGCGATTGTTCAATGCGTACATCTTGTCCATGGCTATTTCGCCAAAATTCTACGAACCATTCGTTATAGTCATTATAGAACTCGCGTGTTGGGTCATACGAAACATTAAGCAGCGTCGACGGCGAGGCAGCATAACTGACTATGGCGAGGTTAGTAAAGAGGATGAATAGAAGGCTATATTTTATCATGGTCCTCGGTATAACAACCCAGTGATAAAAATACTATGTGCATGTTCATCTATTCCAGCAAAACTGAAAATAATGAGATTAAGCGACATATGAAAATGGAAAAACTGAGTAAATAGCCGGGAAAGACTATTTACGAGGTTTTTCCGATTTTCAGATGCGCTTAAGACATTCGTTTTCAGTCTGCTGGAATAGGTGAACTGCACAATACTATAGCCTCTTCATCGTTTCTTAATAGAGAGGGTCGATGATTTGACCTTTATGTAGAAATAAGCTATGATTTTGACCCGTCTTCCTAGGAGATAAGAGATGTATGTGTATTTGCAGCCTTTTCGTACTAAAGAGCTCATCGATCAGGCTAACAGCACTTTAGAAAAGTTAGGCGACAGCTTCAATATGGAGCAGGATATTTCGCTGCGTGCACGCTATGCTGTTGCGGCTGTGAATGGTTTGGCCCAGACGGTCTCTTACTTTGCTATCTGGGTATTCTCATCTCTCGCTAATTTCGCAACGGTAGCCTTGATTCCCTCTTTCGACCGTTGCTCAGACCAAACGGGCGGGCTGACGGTGGCATCATTCATCGCTACGGTGATGGCTCTTTCAAGTGTTTTCTATCTCCGAGCAGCAGCGATCCTGAATCAGAAGATCATCGACCATGTCGACGCTAGCTTTAAGGAGATGGTCGATAACTATGAACAACTTTTCCTCGACGAGGTCGATCTTCAACGTCGGCAGCGCAAATCCTTAGCCGCAGCACGCGAAGAGCCCTGTCTGCCTGAGGTTCACTTTGAACCCGCTGTCAAAGAGATGCTAGAGGCTCGTCGTCTGCTTCAGAACGAGTGCCGTGCTGCCTACCCATTGATTGCTAATGCTAAGGGAGATGCCTTCTCCAAAGCGAAACAACGCTTAGGTGAGCTGGCTGTTGAACAGGCCCGTACTCTGCAAACAACACCGTTTTCTCGAAAAGAAATCGACCGATATCTCGTCCAAAAGATGGCTCTTCTCGCTGAAGAGAGTGTTGCAGATCTCTACCGCTTTACCATCGATACATGGAGCAAGAGTATTCGTGGTTTTGGTGGTTATTTTGATCGCGAGGGGTTCTGCCGTAATTGTCTCGAGCTATTC
>CAMFKD010000283.1 GCA_945957095.1 uncultured Chlamydiae bacterium | reverse complement strand
AGGTTGAAGAGGCAGCAGCCTGCCTAGGTGCTTCACGCCTTCAAACGTTCTGCCGCGTCATCTTCCCTACTCTCCACCCCGCCCTTTTAACAGGCTTTGCCATGGCGTTAGCTCGGGGTCTCGGAGAATATGGTTCTGTCATCTTCATTGCCGGCAACCTGCCGATGATTTCCGAAATCGTCCCTTTGGTCATTGTCATCGAACTAGAGCAATACAACTATAAAGAAGCCACAGCCATTGCCGCCGTCATGCTTGTCGCCTCATTTCTACTACTGCTCTTTATCAACCTGCTGCAAAGCTGGTCAGCCCAACGCTGGACGAGATAGGATGAGGAAGGAAGAAATCAGAATCCAGAATCCAGAATCCAGAATTCGGAATGGAGCAAAACAAATGAGACGTGATTTAGGCGGAGCCATTCTGGATTCCGAATTCTGGATTCTGAATTCTGGATTCTGGATTCTGGATTCTGGATTCCTTCCCTACCAGTTCCGAGGTTGAGACCCGATGAGAAAACTGCATTCACCGATATCTGAACCCCTGCTCATGCGAACAGCGCTGGTCCTCGTCGCTGTAGTGTACATTATAGTCCTCATCGGCTTACCGCTTACTGTCATCTTCTACGAAGCACTGCGCAAAGGGTTTGTCGCTTACATCGAAGCCTTGTCTCAACCAGACGCTCTAGCTGCCATGCAGCTCACTCTACTTGTGGCTGCCATCGCAGTCCCCCTCAATGCCTTCTTCGGCATCGCAGCCTCCTGGGCCATCGCCAAATTTCGGTTTCCAGGGAAAAACATCCTTCTAACCCTTATAGATCTTCCTTTTTCTGTCTCTCCTGTCATCTCCGGGTTGATCTATGTCCTACTGTTTGGAGCACAGAGCATGTTAGGCAAGTGGTTACTCGAATATGATATCGAAATCATCTTCGCCGTCCCAGGGATTGTCTTAGCGACGCTCTTCGTTACCTTTCCCTATGTCGCGCGTGAGTTGATCCCTCTGATGGAAGAACAGGGACCCGAAGAGGAGGAAGCGGCAGTGCTGTTGGGAGCAGGAGGATTGCAGACATTCCTCCGTGTCACCTTGCCAAACATCAAATGGGGTTTGCTATATGGCATCCTTCTTTGCAACGCTAGAGCGATGGGAGAATTCGGCGCTGTCTCTGTCGTCTCAGGACATATCGAAGGCCGCACCAACACCATCCCATTGCATGTGGAGCTACTGTACAATGAATACAACTTTGTGGCAGCCTTCGCTATGGCGTCGATCCTGACGGTATTGGCGCTGTTGACGTTACTGTTGAAATACCTACTCGAAAAAAGATTTAAAACTTACTAGGAATTAGCTCTTGAGTATCGTCCTAAAGAATATCTCTAAGAAATTCGGTTCCTTCGTCGCACTCAACAATGTGTCGCTGAAGATACAAGAGGGTGAGCTGATGGCACTGCTAGGCCCTTCTGGATCGGGAAAAACAACCCTTCTACGCATCATCGCCGGACTCGACTTTCCCGATAGCGGTACCGTCGCCATCCATGGCAAAGAAGTAAATAGGAGCAATGTCAGCGAACGCAATGTAGGCTTCGTCTTCCAACACTACGCTCTTTTCAAACACATGACTGTCTTCGAAAATGTGGCCTTTGGATTACGCGTCAGACCTAAAGCCACCCGCCCACCAGAACAAGCCATCCGACAGAGAGTCATGGAGCTCCTTTCCCTCCTCCATCTCGCCGGCTTCGAAAGCCGTTATCCCCTACAACTATCGGGAGGACAGCGTCAAAGGGTTGCACTGGCCCGCTCTCTAGCAGTAGAACCGACTGTGCTGCTTCTAGATGAGCCTTTCGGCGCTCTAGACGCCAAGGTGCGAAGGGAGCTGCGACGTTGGCTACGCCGCCTCCACGAAGAGATCCATATCACCAACATCTTTGTCACACACGACCAAGAAGAAGCCATGGAAGTCGCTGACCGTATTACAGTTCTCAATCATGGCATTATCGAACAGGTCGGGACGCCCGAAGAGGTCTATCAAACGCCTGCCAATGCTTTTGTCTATGACTTTCTCGGTAACTACAACGAATTAGAAGGATGGCGCGACGATAGCGGTATCGTACAACTTGTCGAAAGTCCGCAAAGCATGCGAGTCACGCTCTTTGCCAGACCGCACGATATGATCGTTGTCAAAACACCGGATCAACAGCAATATCTGCGCGCAACCATTATTCACATCAACCCTACAGGTTCTCTTATCAAGCTAGAGTTGGAACGCGACGATGGGACAATTCTTCAAGCCGATGTCTCCAAAGAGCTCATGGACACCCTCCAACTGCAGAAGTCAGACCAGGTCTTTGTCAGACCAAAACGCACACGAGTCTTTGAGTAAACCATTACCCCTATAGTCTCGTTGTGAAAGGGATCAGATGGGGGATACGGTGTGCTTGCCATAAGTCTCGTTGTGAGAGGGATCAGATTAACGCAAAGACTGCAAAGACGCTAAGACGCAAAGAAGAAGGTCAAATGTTTGCGTGGCAAAGAGGTGTGTGTCGATAAGATATAAATGCGCCACGCGGCGGAAAAGGCGCTATTTTCGATAGGGTTTCTGAAGTTCTTTTCCGCTCTTCGTGGCACATTTGGTTTCGTCGTCCCGCCGGAGCGGGACGAGTATAAATT
>CAMFKD010000282.1 GCA_945957095.1 uncultured Chlamydiae bacterium | reverse complement strand
GATTCCTCTACGTCTCGTGGGCTCGGAGATGTGTATAAGAGACAGGCTCAGTGGAATCTTGACGGCGAGGGGCATTCAAAGAAGCACCTGCCTTCCAAAACTCTTCTGGAAGTGAGGGTTGACTCGCCTGTATTTGCCTATGCTCTAAAGGATTTAAGCTCATAACACCGCTTATCAATATCAATCAAATTAATAAATGAAGATACTATCACAAAATTTGATTAATATAAACAAAATGACTGAATAATTACATAAAATTAATATTACTTTGCACGCTGTTCACAATTCTACTTCACCAGACAATACCTTATCAATCGAGAGTTCGCCCTTGGCTACTTGCTCGATGAATGGTTGAAATTCGTCGATTTGTGTGCTGACCAACCCCAAAATCGTGACAAACTGGACAGGATCAATCTGTCCGTTAGGGCAAGGGAGACTATATAGGAAATAGACCGATGCCAATGGTTCGCTGACTAAGAAACCAGGAATATCGCTCACATGATTGAGAAAGCAGACTAAGCGGGCAAGGTCGCCCAGCAGAGATGGCGAAACCGTGATAGGGAGGATCCCAATGTACTTGAGGATGACCACAGCGTCTTGCTCTTCCTTTGATGAGGCATCTTCGTCTTTGAAAGGGTTGTCAGCCATGATAATCACGCGTCTTTCGCGGTTCTCTGCATCGACGCCGATAGGCACCTCCAATTCATCTACAACCGCTTGTCCTCCAGCTGGAATGAGCGTTGACTCAATATCTAGCGAAGCGAGATATTCCTGAAGTATCCTAACATCTACTTGCATGACACGCTCCTTTTCTCAACCTCTGAGTTTAGAATTCGTGGGAAAGGGAACTGACTTCATCAGCAACCTCTTCAATAGAACGTGAACCTGTTTCGACTACGATATCCGCGATACGTTCGTAGATTGCTACGCGTTCCTCATATAGTTCTTCGAAGGAACCTTCCGGGTCGAGCGGATCTAGGATAGCTGGCAGTGGTGTCATCGAAAAAAGGCGCTGTTTTAGAATCTGTTTGGATGCCTTTAAATAGACTAACAGGCCATTCTTCTTCAACTCAATGTGATTATAGTAGTCCGCTACAGCTCCACCACCCGTGGCCACAACGCCTTGCTTAACGAGACGGATCTTGCGTATGGCGTCGCGCTCCAAAGCCCGAAAGAACTCTTCGCCATGTTGTCGGAAGATCTCAACACAGCTCAAGGTCTTATGACGGCCTAACAATGGATTAAAGTAGAGATCCTCTATGACTCTATCGACGTCTACGAAGGTGCGATGAAGCTTCTTAGCTAAGAGTTTGCCAGTTGAGGACTTTCCACAAGATTTAAAACCGAAAAGGACGATGTTAACCATGCGCACTACCTCAAATTCATGGTGTGATGAATCGCATCCCGTACTAGCTCTGCCGGGAGGTCTCGTTCACACCAACGCAACTGCTGGTGGATGGCTTGTCCTTCCCACATCTTAAGGCCTGGGACAACGCGGCAGCCGCGCTCTTTTGCCTCGCGTAGCAACCGGGTTTCTTTCGGAGCAGAGATGGCCTCAAAGACCAATGTGTTAGGCTGCAAGTCATCGCGATTTATCAACGAGGCTTCTACATCAGGGAGCATTCCCACAGAAGTCATCTGTGCGACGACATCGGGTCCGCTTTTCAATAACTCAGGTAAACGTTCAAGAGGTTCCGCTTGTGTGCCAAGCTTATGAGCCAATTCATGAGCTCTTTCGTGGCTGCGGTTAGCGATGACCACATGCGCGCCCCGTCTCTTAGCTTCGTGGGCTACAGCCTTAGCTGCTCCCCCGGCACCGAGTACGACGACTGACTTACCGTAGACACTTGCTTCCAACACTTCTTCAATGGCGTCTAAAGCTCCCATGCCGTCATAATTGTAGCCGGACAGGCCACCTTCATCTTGAATAATGGTATTCACAGCACCCATAGCTTGCGCGGTGCCATCCACAGCATCAAGAAATGGGATGACAGCTTCCTTAAGCGGCATGGTCACACTTAGACCTCGAAACGGCAGTTGTCTCATCAGATAGAAAAACTCAGAGAGCTCATGGGGTTGCATGGCCATGCGCACATACACGTATGGCAAGCTCAACTCTTTGAAGACAGAATTGTGGACGATGTAGCCTTTGCTAGCATTAACGGGATTGCCAATCAAGGCAACCACTTTGCTATCGCTCGTCAGACGTTGTTGAAAGTAGACATCGTGCAAAACATCAGCGCTGATTTGTCCAGGCGCTGCGCTCTGTTGCTCATTCAGACAAGCAAAGGTCATAGGAACGCCCATAATAGGGGCTAAAACGCGGGTGATCTCACCATAGGGACCCATGCACAGCCCACACAGGTGCCCACCCAACCTATTAACCTCTCTAGTAAAACTCATCATACGGAGGGCATCGATACTACTGCAGGCGGTGGCAGCAATTTTATACCAGTCGGCAGGAGTTTGCTGCATCTGGTGTAGGAGGAGGGAGAGATCTTCCGGCATCCCGCTCAAGTCGTGGTAGGAGAGAACGATTTTAGTACTAGGCAAGAGACGTCTAAGCTCGGCCACGTCGCTTCTAGGGGTGCCTAATTCAATGTCTAAAAGCTCAGGTTGAATCGCAGCCAGATGGCGAAGGTACACTCTCCGCTCGGCTTCATCACCAACAACCTTCCCCCC
>CAMFKD010000281.1 GCA_945957095.1 uncultured Chlamydiae bacterium | reverse complement strand
GTGGGTGGGGTATATGCTCCTGAGCAGAAGCTGTTCGATCACCATCAGGCTGATTATCAGGGCAGTTTGAGCAGCGCGGGGATGATCCTCAGCTACCTTAAGGAGTCGGGGTTAATAACAGAAGGGGAGTACAAGTTGCTCCACTATACGTTGGTGATGGGCGTTGATGCACACGACAATGGCAAAGCGCCGCAGATGCCCGGATATTGTTCTTTTTCGAATATTGTATCCAACTTTGCTCCTATTGTTTACGATGCCGGTTCTGATGAACAGAATGTCGCTTTTTTGGAGGCGGTACACTTTGTTGTTGGGCATCTGAAGCGTTCTTTAGAGCGTTATCGTTACATCCACTCTTGTCGACAGGCTGTTGATGAGTGCATGCGTCGCGATCGTGAGTGTCTGATGTTTGACAAAGGGATGCCTTGGGTCGAGAGTTTCTTCGAACTAGGGGGAGAGATGCACCCAGCGCTCTTCGTCATTATGCCTTCGGGTAAGCATTGGAAGTTGCGGGGCATTCCTCCTACTTATGAAGAGAGGATGAAAGTGCGGGTTCCATTGCCAGCTGCTTGGGCGGGGCTGTTAGACGATGATTTGCGAAAGGTTTCTGGGATTCCTGGTGCTATCTTTTGCCATAAGGAGCGGTTTATTTCGGTCTGGGAGACACGTGAGGATGCGTTGAAGGCTTTAAAGGTTGTGTTGGGTTTAGCGGAGAGGGTGCGATGAG
This sequence comes from uncultured Chlamydiae bacterium, assembly GCA_945957095.1. Classification (GTDB taxonomy): domain Bacteria; phylum Chlamydiota; class Chlamydiia; order Chlamydiales; family JAJFMA01; genus CAMFKD01. Next base: position 1,971 of record CAMFKD010000281.1, on the reverse strand, counting down.
CACAATTTTTGGACAGATTATCGAAGGGAAATTACCCGCTGAAAAGGTATTTGAGAACGACCGTATTCTAGTGATTAAAGACATCCATCCGGTGGCTCCGGTTCATCTTCTGATCATCCCAAAGAAAGAAATTGCGATGATGCAGGTCGCTGAGAGCGATGATTTAAAGTTGTTGCCAGAGATCTTTGCTGTAGCGCAGCAGATGGCAGAGAAATTTGGTGTGGCGGATGGTTATCGGTTGTTGGTTAACAATGGCGAGATGGCTGGTCAAACCATTTTCCACTTACATTTTCACCTGATTGGTGGGCGTCGTTTGGGTCCGATGGCTTAAGGAGGCATATGAGCAGTCAGTGTCACGATAAAGGGCGAACGGCTTTGCTAGTTGTTGATGTCCAGGAGAAGCTGTTTAACTTAGTAGAGCGCCGAAGTGATACGTTGAAGGCTATTAAAAAGATGGTGCGTGGGGCACAGATCTTGGGGGTGCCCATTTTGGTGTCTGAGCAGTATCCTCAGGGATTGGGTGCTACGGAGCCGCAACTGCGTGAAAGTCTAGGGTCTGACCAGCAGTATCTATCTAAGACAACCTTTTCAGTGATGGCGGATCCTACGATTCGTGGTATCGTGGAGGGGTGTGATAAGGAGCAATGGATCGTAGTAGGGATTGAGGCACATGTGTGCATCTTGCAGACGGTTCGCGATTTGCTGGCCGCTGGTAAGCAGGTGACGGTGCTCAATGACGCTATTTCTTCCCGTTCGATCTATGACTACAGCACGGCGATTGCCGAGTTGCGTGATTTAGGGGCGCGTATCAGCAGTGTTGAGACGATGCTCTTTGAATTAGTTCATGATTCCAAAGCTCCTGAGTTCAAACAAATCAGCGACTTGGTCAAGTGCTCATAAGAGTAATAGTATGTTGTCTTGCGCTAACCTGTGTCTCGGGGGCTCTGGTTGCTTCTGAGGCTGATAGCAGCCGTCGTGTGTTTGCTCATGTCACGATTCGCGATTACAATGGGGCTTTGGAAGAGGTAGAAGCCGCATTAAAGCGCTATCCTAATTCTCTCATTTTGGCTAAGGCGCGTATTGAAGTGTTAGCGGCAATGGGCCAGGAAACGGCGATGCTGCGTGCTTGGGATGCTTTTATCCGTAGTTATCCGGAGAGTCAGGGTGACAATGAGCTATTGGAGGCCATGGCTTGGGGCATCATCCGCAAGGGGGCGCAAGCGTCCAGTCCTATTACCATTGGGACAGCATTACTGGCTGCGCAGAAGGCGCAGGATGCTCGTGGTGTCGCGTTGCTGACGGCGGCTATGCGTAGTAATAACAGCCTAATCCGAGCATTGTCAGTGGACTTAGCTGGTAAGATGCGCGATAGCAGCTTGCGTCAGGAGATCTTGCGTATGCTGCGTCAGGAGCCTGTTTGGGCCGTGCGCATGGGTGCTGTCCGTGCAGCAGGCCAGATGAAGCTACATGAAGCTGAGGGCCTGCTGGAGCAGATCATCGCTGATCCGAGCAGTCCTGCTGAAGAAAAGGCCGTTGCCATCGAAGCATTGGTGAATCTGATGGAGAAAGCTAATCCAGCTAAGCTGCGAACGCTGGTAGCGAGTAACCGGGCGGGTCTGCGGTTGCTTGCGTGCCAGGTCGCTGTTTTGTGTAGCGATGCATGCGATATTAAGTTGTTGTTGCCTCTGCTTCATGATGTGAATGGCGAGGCGCGAGCCATCGTTCTCCAGGTGATAGGGTTGCTACGTTCACAAGGCGCTAGCCCTTGCAATCTAAAAGACATCGCCACTCAAAAGCTATCGGACAGCGATCCCGATGTTGCGATCAGCGCCGCTTGGCTCCTTACTTTGGAGGCCCCTGACAAAGGACAACGAGCCTTTCAAAAGTGGCTGTCACATCCAAGAGAGGATGTGCGTCTTCTCGCTGTGGGAGCACTTGTGTCGACAGGTCAGTATGGATTACCCCTTATGC
>CAMFKD010000280.1 GCA_945957095.1 uncultured Chlamydiae bacterium | reverse complement strand
GTTCTACAACGCGTAAATATGGCGGTACTGGTTTAGGTTTAGCTATTTGCAAGCAACTTGTGGAGCTGATGCATGGAAAGATTGGCGTCGATACCAAAGAAGGCAAAGGCTCTACCTTTTGGTTTGAGCTTCCTTTACAGATTTCTCCCCTCGCTGCTGAAGCGATACCTGAAACAGTATTAGTACATCCAAAAGAATTAGCCGGTCATAGAATACTGGTTGTCGACGATGTCGAAGTTAACCGTGAGCTGCTCAGCGAACTATTGAAAAAATGGGAACTTTCTTACCACCTATGTTCTGGACCTCAAGAGTGCCTCGATTATCTCACCACCTGTGAAGGCCAGGATGATAAGCCTACGATCGGCATCATCGACTATATGATGGAGGGGATGGATGGACTCGCGTTAGGCAAAGCGATTAAAGAAACCGCAGTAGGCAGGCAGATGCCACTCGTGTTGCTGTCGTCGGTACCCGATCTAGATAAGAAACAAGTAGAACAGTGCGGCTATGTTAGCTACATATCCAAGCCTATCTTTCCCGACGATTTACTGCGGGCGATGAAGGATGCGGCTAGCGCTCTAACAGTTGTATAAAAGAGGACAACTATGGAAAAAGTCACAGGCAAGTTTTCGGGCAAACGCATTTTACTAGTCGAAGACTACTTCATCAACCAAGAGATCCTGCAGGATATGCTGGAACTGATGAACTGTACAGTCGACGTTGCCGAAGATGGAGCGGAAGCATTGCGTAAGTATGAATCGAACTCCTACGATATCATCCTGATGGACATCCAATTGCCTCAGATGGATGGCTATGAAGTAACAAAGGAAATACGCAAAAGAGAAGAAGTTGCTGGCAAAAGGCACACGGCCATCATCGCCGTGACAGCAAATGCGATGGCTGGCGATCGTGAAAAATCCTTAGAAGCAGGCATGGATGACTATCTCGCTAAGCCAGTAGAGCTGGCTAGGCTAGAAGGTCTCCTCAAGAAGTACCTGCCAAATTAGGCCAGTGAAAGACGATAGGAACTTCAATGTCCGGGTGCAAGCTTTTGTGCACCGGACATGTGATAGCGGTTTTTTCCACGGCGGTGCGTTCGGCGGGTTCTAGTAATACAGGCATCCAGATTACAACAGGTAGGGAGGCGATACGTCGTGGCGCGGTTGTGGACATGACCTTCTCAACCTCTAAGCGCATCCCTTTTAGGTCCCAGCCTCGACGTTGGGCAAGGATGCCTATCACCGTCGCAATACACGTTCCTAATGATGCCGCCATCAGGTCAGTAGGCGAAAAGCAAGCGCCTTTGCCATGGTTATCTACTGGTGCATCGGTCTGGATTGTCGCTCCAGATGGCCCATGATGCGCCATGCAACCCAGATCGCCCCTATATTCTACTGTTGTTTTGACCATCTTTGTGCTCCTGTATCATCCTTTTTGCCATAGGGCGACTAAACAGACAACAGGGATGGTGACTTACGCATTCTGTGGTGATAGGGCTGTGCGGAGCACAGCACTCCAGGGCGCTTCGCGCAAGGGATAGGCCTTATGCTCATTAACGCTTCTTCTATCTGACGAAAATTAGCCGCCTAGGTTATCATATTGCGCTACCATTACCGGATCATCACATGGCAGCAGCTTCCATTACCCTTTCTTCTTCTAGTGCACCCTCACCGTTTGCACCGCTTAAGCAATTACGGGAACATTTAGACCTCATCAGCTATACGGTGACGATGGTCTCTAATGCTGTCTTTTTAGCTGGCAAGCTGTTCAGCACGGTACCGGAACTGGTCACGCGGACGTCATTTTTGCTGATGAATACCGTCGGGTTACTTTATCTCGATTGGCAGGTTAGTGCTACAGTCAAAAGCTCTAAAGATTGCCAGCTAGCCAGGCGTGTTTGCAACTGGCCTCTCGTAGGCCAGACGGCTCTCTGTACCTTAAATGGGGCTAGCGACACGCTCCTGATCATCGGCGGTTTCTTAGCTTCGCTAGCCTCTTGGGCTAAGTATCCCTCGGTGAGGGCAACTCTATACACGATTATGCGTCCTTGGGGCGTCACCTTCATCTTCGTCGCAGCTGGTTTGGATGTCCTCTACTATCTAACATACCGTAGGGTGACACAACAGTTGGAAAGGGTATGCCAGGCACCCGATTCTGTTCTGCGAGCCAAGTGCATTTTACATATACTAAAGGGTGGTGATGGAGACAGCAATGATGCCCATCTTGCTTCATTGGTTCGCGCATCGATGGACAAGTATACATTAGAAGTGCTTCTCAGTAGGCTTGACGATAAAGACACCGATTCGTTGCTCTTGCTGACGCAAATCAAAGAGAACATCGCAACGCAGCACATAACGGAACGCATTACGCTAGGACTTCGTGCCATTGGTTATGTGGCCTTGGGGTTGAATAAGGCATTTCCGGATACCCTAGTGCAGCCTATCACTTATTTTGCCACTTCGCTCCTGTATGCGGCCAATCGCGCTTATAAGAAGTGGCAAGAAGCGCGGCAACGTCAAGCTATTGTCAGCCATTCCCGCTAAATATTACCCACTCACTTTTAGGGATTTATCACCACAGAGTACACGGAGAACACAGAGAAAAAATAGAAAATGAAAAATCCTTTTCGATTTTTAAGAAAATAGTGTGTTTTGTTTTTCCCATTCCCCTCTCTGTGCGCTCTGTGTTCTCTGTGGTAAAAATTTTAG
>CAMFKD010000279.1 GCA_945957095.1 uncultured Chlamydiae bacterium | reverse complement strand
CTGGCGCGCTGACCTGCTGCGCTGGCCATTCTGGGCGTTTCGCTCCTCAGAAATAACTGACGCTATTCCCTCGTCGCCAAACGCCCAGACTGTCTCAGCTCGCTAGGTCATCACATGCCAGGACTTTTTGAGAAGCTACGTATGCCTCATCTACCCCTATTGTAACATAATTCTTACACTCAAACCAACTTTTCAATTTGTTTAGGTAGATTTTCAGGGAGGTCTATGTTCATGGGGTAGTTTTTTCGTACATGTTCACCCAATGGTGTCAACTTTGCTGGACTAGGTGAACATGTACGTTTTTTCGTGCCTGCGCCCCTTTTATGGGATCCGGGCACGGGCACGAATGATGACATAGGTGAACAGGTACCTGGAAAAGTTTTCCGCTTATGTCTTATAGTGTGTTCCTATGACGAGTAAAGTGAAGCCCAAATGGGAAATCCCGTCCCGCGGACGCACGTGCTGTAAAGGAGAGGAGTCTTTGCAGCAAGATACCATTTATTATACGTTGCTATCGATAGACGAGGCAACTGGTTATCAGCGTCGGGACTACTGTGCTAAGTGTTGGCAGGAAGAGGTAGAGGCGAAAGCGATTCCCATACAAAGCGTTCACTGGAAAGCGACTATTCCTAAGCGGCAGAGTAAGAAGGTTGACTATGCAGAATTTGGCGAAAAAGCGTTACTACTGCTAAGAGAGGTGGTCGAGAGGAGTGAACGTCAAAGCCAAGAAGAAGCCTTTGTATTAGGGCTTTACCTGCAACGCCTTAAGTTAATAGCAGCACGGCAGGAATTGCAGCGCGAAGGTGTGAACTACACTGTCTATGAAGTAGTAGAAACTGCCGAGATGGTGATGGTACCACGAGTTACTTTGACAGCGGCAGAAATTTCCCATTTGCAAGTCAGTCTGACTCAGAAGCTTAGTTCTGAACCTTCTTAGGGGCTGCGGGGATATAGACCGGAGTGATAGGTTGTAAGCCTTTGCGTGTCGAAGGAATACGGGGACGAGGATGGGTCCAACGGGGAATATGTCTGTTCATGGTGTTTACTCCTTCTTTGTGATCATGTGTAACAGGTGCGAATGGCATGCCATTGGATGACTATCTAGAGGAATTTATCACCTATCTAAAGTCTGAGAAAGGCGCTAGCCCACACACTGTCGAGGCCTATGCGCGTGACACCTCTGCTTTTGTTTGCTTCTTAGAAGAGCAAGCGGTTGCTGATTGCCGCGCCGTCACTCGCGACCATGTTATCCATTACTTGTCAGATCTTAAGTCTCAAGACTATGCTAGCAGCTCGATCTGCCGTGCCTTGATAGCCATTAAAGTACTGTTCCGCTTTCTCAAGCGAGAAGACTACCTGGATGTCAACATCACCTTAACGCTCGATTCTCCTAAGCTATGGCAACTTATCCCCGAAGTGCTATCGGGTTTAGAAGTCGAGAAGCTGTTAGCACAGCCCGACCCTAGTACAGAGATGGGAGCGCGGGATAAAGCCATATTAGAGGTACTTTATGCCTGTGGCTTAAGAGTGTCAGAGCTATGTGGGCTTAATATCTATGATGTCGATGACGACTATGTCAAGGTAATGGGGAAGGGGCGTAAAGAGCGGGTTGTACCGATCGGTCGACATGCTCTCGCTGCAATTGACGATTACCTCCACAAACATCGCCATCGCTATGACAGCGATAAAGAAAAGGCGTTATTTGTGACGAGTCGTGGCAGACGTATCAGCCGGCTTATGGTGTGGGAACGGGTGAAGGTCTACGGAGCTGCCGCTGGTATTACAAAAGAAATCTCTCCCCATACCTTGCGACATTCTTTTGCAACACATCTGTTGGATAATGGAGCGGAACTGCGCATCATTCAAGAAATGCTTGGCCATGCTAGCATTAGCAGCACAGACCGCTACACTCACGTAAGTCAGCAGCGGTTAGCTGAGGCGTTTACTGCTTGTCATCCTAGGGCCTTGTTCACCTTTTCGGCAGAATTTCGGCCAGGCGAGGGGAGTCAGATGCCGCAGCCGACGACGAAGGAATAGCGTCAGCTATTGCTGAGGAGACGGATGCGGTAGATGAGAACCTCGCAGCCTGCCGAAAGCTGCCAGAAAAGGCGAATAAAGCCCATCGTCGCTATTCAAATGGCAAGGCTTGATAAAGTTCAGCACCAACGCTGGCGGCACTAAAGAAACCAGCTGCCACAATCACCACTGGAAGACCTAAAATGGCACCAACAGTCAACAGCGACTTACCCCATAAATTTTGATGATCCCATACGGCTTTAATACGCTGGATCGCGGCATAACAGGATTCATCCCAGACAATACCGCACAAAAAGGCGAAAGGACTAATGCGATAGAAGATGGCAAATACCACCACTTTGAGGAAAATGATGCAGGCTTTTTTGAGTGTTTCCAAAAAAGGCTTAGCATGGTAGGCGCCAAAGCTAGGCGTGGTGCCAAATTTGCGGAGGAATGTGTGTTCTGTATTAAATTTGGCTAACGGCCGCTTCTCAGAGGCAGTCACTCTATTTGGCGTCGGCACAGCCATCGCTGGATCAAGGCGATAGTTGGGTGCTATACCTGTCATTATTATAGTCCTTGTTTAGAATATCGCGAGTAGTATTTTAACCCATATGCCCTTTTTGGAAAAGAAGAAGAACCTCATCCAGCCATTCCCGCTAAATATTACCCACTCACTTTTAGGAATTTATCACCAC
>CAMFKD010000278.1 GCA_945957095.1 uncultured Chlamydiae bacterium | reverse complement strand
GTGTTCTCTGTGGTAAAAATTTTAGCGGGAACTGCTGAGCTATTGTCTATATTACTACGCTTTGCTAAAACTTCTAGTGCCATGTGGCGATTGTAATTTAAGAATAATTAACCAAAAGAGGTTTTTATGCTAATTAGTAGTACAGAAAGGGCTTTACAAGCTGCTACCACCACCACAATCTATACGTCTGCTGGAATTGCCTTAGGCGGTTTTACATCAGAGTTGGCGGGGAGAAAAATGGGTCTAAACAAAGGGTTGGGTGTCGCCCATGCGATGATTACAGCAGGGGTTGCTGCTTTGCTTTATGGTCCTACTAGCTACTTTACTAACCACTCTTTTGGTGAGCATTTAGGCTATGGGTTGAACATGATAGCCACTCCGCTCATTTCCTATCAGTTGTTGAAACGGTATGAAAAATGGATGTACGATCCAGCCTCCAATGGCCCTAAAACTGACGCTGAAGAACACGTACCAGCATATAGAGCTACTCTAACGCCTAAGAAATATATGGGGCTAATGTTTGCTAATGGTGTTGGTAGTCTTGTTCAGGGAGTTCATACGCACAATATTCTCTCAGTGCGGAAGGTATATAAATGGGAAAAGGCTGATAGATAAGCTTCGCTGCTTAAGACTCTCTGTGCCGGGCATCAGCCTAAGCCACAGAGAGTCCTTGACTCTAGGATGAGTAGCTCTTATCATGAAATCTCAGTGTTAAACACCGGATTTTCATGCATCTTCTGACTTCCCTCCTTTACACAAAGAGTCGTCATGTTTTTTAGCCACTCTGGCCCCTATTCGGTCCATAAATCCCGTCAGATTTTTCGCGAACACTACCGTTGGTATCGGCGTTATAGTGGTACGTTAGAGCCTAAGGTGTTAGCACGCTTTGAGCAGCTATTAGAGAGCTTGGACAAAGCGACAGTGGCTAAAGATCGTGCGGAGGCAGACCGCCTGGCTCGTGAGCTAGAGGGGATGCGTGAGGTTCAGCCAAAGAAGACCTTTTTGGGGTATGTTGGTGAGCTTTTTATCGCGATTGTTGTCGCGTTGGTAGTGGCGACCTGTGTGCGTGTGATGTGGTTTGAGCCAATGAAGATTCCCACTGGCTCGATGCGTCCTACCTTCAATGAGCAAGATCATCTTCTGGTTAGCAAGACAGCTTTTGGTGTGAATGTCCCGCTCAGTACATCGCATTTTTACTTTGATCCCGCCTTGCTTAAGCGGTCACAGATTGTCATTTGGTCTGGGGATAATGTCGACTTGCCTGATACGGATACCGTTTACTTCTGGCTATTCCCAGGAAAGAAACGTTATGTGAAACGCTTGATGGGGCTGCCAGGCGATTCCTTGTATTTTTATGGTGGACTCATCTACGGCGTCGACAAAGATGGCCGCGATATCACTTCTGAGCTGTCGCCTCTAGGTCAGCAGCTAGAGCATGTTCCCTTCAACACCTTTGAAGGGCGCATTGCTGTGGCGCGTTCTCCGCGTGACACAGCATATGAAGTCACTCTCCGACATGTTAACCGCCCTGTTGGCCGTTTCAATGTCTCTTCCTATGGGGTAGGGGAGGGGCAGGTGTATAATGGGCGTGAGTGGATCCAAGAAAACCCGCAAGCAGATAAGGTGCCGCATAGCACCATCCAGACCTATGATGACTTCCTTGGAATGCGTAACTTTGCCATGGCGCGGTTGTTGACGAAGCAGCAAGTGCTGATGTTATCTGGCGTCGATAGCAAGAGCTTAGAAGAGGGAGTGTTGTACCTTGAGCTGCGCCATTCTCCCAATCTGACTAACCCTAAACCTAGAGTGGGTGAAGGGCCTGTGGGACACTTACGCGTTGCTTTGACTCCTGTTATCACTGTGATTCCTCTGCAACAGAAAGATCTCGAGACGCTGATGCGAGCGATGTACACATCTCGCTTTGTGGTGAAAAATGGCTATGCGACATCTTGGCAGACGGAAGGAACCCTTCTGAATTCAGGCAGTCCTGAGATGGCAGGAATCCCTGAGGGTGAATATGAATTTAGTCATGGCAAGGCCTATTCGTTGAATTGGGGTGGGATACAGACAGAGTTGCCGTTTGATCACCCTCTCTACAAAACTACGCCGCAGAATGTGCAGACACTTTTTAATCTTGGGCTCGAGTTCAACACGGTTTTTACTCCTTTCTCAGTGGATCAGTTAGCCTTTCCATCGCGCTATGCCTATTTCCGCGATGGTGACCTTCGTGTGATGGGAGAGGTATTATTTGCTAAAGACAATCCTACCCTCCAACGTTTCATCACCAATGAGATGGCTAGGCAGAAGGCTGCGACTCAGGTGAGGCCTTATGTTGCTTTTCAAGACTATGGTCCTCCATTGAAGGATGGTGCGATTGACGCCGATTTCATCAGGGCGTTTGGGGTGACAGTGCCACCTAAGCACTATCTTGTGCTAGGCGATAACCACGCACGTAGCGCAGACAGCCGTACGTTTGGGTTTATTCCAGAGGACAATCTTCAAGGAGCGCCTTCATTTTTACTATGGCCTCCTGGAGACCGCTGGGGACCTATTGCTAGGCCAGGCGGCAGTTGGATCAACATTCCCAGCGCGATGGTTTGGTCTGTCGTTGCCCTCTGTTTCGCTGTGTGGTATTGGCGCGAACACCGTCTCAACACCAGACCCCTCTTTCGCAAGAAGGGGTGAAGGACTGTCTCTTATACACATCTCCGAGCCCACGAGACGTAGAGGAATCTCG
>CAMFKD010000277.1 GCA_945957095.1 uncultured Chlamydiae bacterium | reverse complement strand
GTCCCCATCTCCGCACTCATGACGCTTCTAGGGGTAGCGACAACAAGCGAAAATATCCATGCCGTCAGAAAAGATAAGGCAGTCATGCGCCAATACAGCCGCCAGCGCCTCGCTGTATATCGCGAACATCTGGCTTCACTAGCCAAACCTGACAATGACGACAAAGCACAACAGACGCTTGCAATTGCCACAGCCAGTGCAGACTGTCTCGAACATTTTCTAGTCCCTGCACTACGTGAAAGAGTGGTCACAAAGGCCATATCGGTAGCGATCAAGGCAGTCTTTGATGCCACTATGGTGGGCAGCACGGTTCTCGGAATGATGGGATTTGTCGGATCTTTCATAGGTGGCTTTGGTGCCGGTTTGTTGCCAATAGCCGGAGGCTTAGCCGTTGGCGGCGCCATCGGACAAATCGCTGGTCCCTGGATTGTCGAGCGCCTACGCGCCTTCCACTGCCGTAGCTCCCATATCGATTCTAAAACCCTGGAAGCGAGGGTTAAAGAAAGGATAAGAGAGGAATTAGACGCCTGGGATAGCCTAAGCGAAGCAGGCTTAACCGAGATGACAGCGACGACGATGATGTTCCGAATCCTTAAACGCTACTATGACGTGATGCCACATGGTTGGGGAGCGCGCGAGTGGGCAGAATCGCTGCTGGCAGACACCGATGGGCTGGAAACGAAACGCTTCCAGCAAGCCATACAGAGTCTGTTGCATTATGACACGACGGGATTTCTCCACCGTGCCGTCATCTGGCCTATCCGCAGGTTGACTCGACGCCTAGCTAACAGACGCTCATCCTCTTCTACCCTGAGTGTTCCACAATCGTTGGAGATTGGATAACAACCGGCTAGGGACATTCTTGGTTGGCCCCGCCGAAATGGCGTGCTGCTGCCGCAACCGAACGCTGCCTTGCTTTGACTGACTCTTTGTCTTTGTCCTTACTGCTAACCAGTTATGGACTAACTCATCTAATTGATTTCTTACAGTCTTCATCACCTTCCCCCTTTGTAAGCGGTCCTATCCCTCTAACCTGATACTAGCTCTGCACCTCACACCTGTAAAGAAAAAAATCTATTCGTGATACTACTTCTCCAGAAAGCTAATACTTTGCTATATAGGGAACATACTACCATTAGTGATAGCGATGCCTCATATTGACATTGACGATCTGAAGATCTACTACGAATCGCATGGGGAAGGAAAGCCCCTCATTCTCATTGCTGGCTATGCTTGCGATGTCACTCTTTGGAGCACTATCCTAGAACCCTTAGCACAACGCTTTCGTGTTCTCATCTTTGATAACCGCGGTGCTGGTCGTACGGAGGCTCCAGAAGGAGCCTATACGCTGGAAACGATGGCAGACGATGTCATCAAGCTAGCCGAACACCTTGAATTAGAGCACTATGCCGTACTTGGTCATTCCATGGGCGGTTGTATTGCGCAATACGTCGCATATAAACAGCCAGAACGAGTTTCTAACTTAGTCTTGTCGAATACCAATGCCTTTTTCACCCATTCCATTGCGATGACCTTTCGCTTCTTTTATGAATTGCGTTCACTAGGTGTAGCCAAAGAGCTATTGATCAAAGGGATTATGCCATGGCTCTATTCCGAGAGCTTTCTGTCTCATGAATCGCATATCAAGGCTGTGATCGAAGAAGAACAGAAAGATCCCTACGCACAGACACTGGCCGGGCAGCAGGGACAGGTCGAAGCTCTTCTGCAGTTTGATAGTAGAGAGTGGTGTGGATCCATTAAAGCACCCACTCTGATCATAGCAGGGGAGAAAGATCTCCCGTCGCCCCCAGCCGAAGCCGAATATCTCAATGAGCGGCTGATCAATAGTGAGCTTGTCATCATCCCCAATGTTGCGCATCTGCCTTTCATCGAAAATCCCGAACTCTATGTGGATATTGTCTTGCAATTTCTAACGTGCGGATCGGATAAAGCATGAAGCTTACTTTTTTAGGGGCAGCTGGCACTGTTACGGGTTCTAAGTATCTTCTTGAGTACAAAGACAAAAAAGTGCTTATCGATTGCGGTCTCTTTCAGGGGCTTAAATCGTTGCGTTTGATGAACTGGGATAAACCGCCATTTCGCCCTGATGAAATCGACGCTATCCTCATCACACATGGCCACCTGGATCACATCGGCTATCTCCCGCGTTTGGTCAAACTGGGGTATCAAGGTCCCATCTACGCCAGCGAGCCTACGATTAAAGTGTCAGAGATATCCCTCCAAGATAGCGCCAGGATACAAGAAGAGGAGGCGGAGCGAGCAAATAGAGAAGGTTACTCTAAGCATAAGCCAGCGCTTGCTTTCTACGATGAAGATGATGCAAAAAAGACGCAAAAGCTTTTTAAGCGAGTTCCGGAAGGGGAGTGGGTCGTCATCGACGAATGGCTGCAAGCCATGTTTCTCTATAATGGTCATATCATCGGGTCGACCTTCATCCAAGTGGAGGTGGAGGGAAGAACCTTAGTCTTCTCTGGTGATATCGGACGCGACAAAGACATGCTTCTCTATCCGCCCAAGAAGCCTAAGAAAGCCGATGTTTTGCTCACAGAGTCCACTTACGGAGGTAAGCTCCATCCGGAAGAAAGTAGCATTGTCGCTGAGCTGGAAGAGGTCGTCGACAAGACCTTGCAGCGCGGAGGTTCCCTCTTTATTCCTAGCTTTGCTGTCGAACGCACCCAATTGCTCATGTTAATCCTATGGCGTCTCGTCAAAGATAAGCGGAT
>CAMFKD010000276.1 GCA_945957095.1 uncultured Chlamydiae bacterium | reverse complement strand
GGGCTCTGTGGTAGATTTCGCCTTTTATCGTTCAAAACTCCAGCGGGAATTGCTGCTAGAGACCCAATCTCTTCCTTTCCTCTCTGCGTACTCTGCGCCTCTGTCTTCTCTGTGTAACCCTCCCCCTTTCATCAGTTAACAGGACTATGTCGGATCATTCACTATCCTAAACACCTACTTTCTCACACCTATCTCCTACTTCTCATACTCCTCACATGCCTTGAGGGCTCCTTCAATGTCATCGGCGACGACGCGATCGTTATTGAGGGGAGGAATGTGTATGCGGATGAGGTCGTAGAGACGCTTAGTGTCTCTTCCGAGCTTTTTAGTGCCGCGGCGATCGATGGCAACGGCAGCGGCCATTGCCTCAAGCGCTAGGACGACCTTGACCGTCTGTGTCATACGTCTTAGCTTGCGTGCTGAGGTCATGCCCATCGACACATGATCTTCGATGCCGACGTTACCAGGGATGGAGTCAGTACAGGCTGGGTTAGCCATCAGCTTACCTTCGTTGACAAGTGCTGCGGCTAGATATTGTGTGGCCATATAGCCTGATTCGATGCCTTCCTGCTTCGCTAAAAAAGCTGGTAAGCCACTGTGGTTAGGATCTAGTAGCAGGTTCAGCCGTCGCTCTGAAACATTGGCGTATTCTGCTAAAGCAATGGCAGCAAAATCATAGGCCATTGCCAAAGGCTGCCCATGGAAATTGCCACCACTTAGAGCGCTGTCTTCGGAAAAGATGAGCGGATTATCAGTAGCGGCATTTAGCTCGCGTTTGACCACTTGTTCAGCGTAGGAAATCGCCTCATGGCTAGGACCATGGATCTGTGGGGCACAACGTAGCGAATAGGGATCCTGTATTTTATAGCGTTGGGTATCGTCGTCGTAAAGGTAGGAACCCTTTAAGTGCGAACGGATAGTTGTCGCTGACGTGATCTGTCCTAGTTGCCCACGAGCATCGTGAATGCGTGGATTTAGTGCATCGGTGTGTGCGACCATTGCTTCGTAAGTTAAGGCAGTGATGACATCGACAAGTGTACGCAATCTCTTTGCTTCGACGATAGCCAAAGCTCCAATCGCTAACATGATCTGCGTGCCATTGATAAGGCCTAGTCCTTCTTTCTCCGCCAGTGTGATCGGTGTAATTCCGGTAATCTCGAGCGCTTCCATTGCGGATATCTCATTACCTTCATAGATGACCTTACCGCGGCCTGTCAGCGGCAGGGCTAGATGTGCCAAGGGGCAAAGGTCCCCGCTTGCGCCAACGGAACCATACTCTGGAATGATAGGATAGATGCCGTAATTGATATGATCGGAAAGCGCCTGACACAGTTCTAAGCGCACCCCTGTCAGTCCTTTGACGAGGATATTAAGACGCAATGCCATTGCTAAACGTGTCTCAGGAAGGGATAAGGGTTTGCCGTAGCCTGCCGCATGGCTTTGGATGATGTTGTCTTGAAGTTTGAGAAGCTGATCGTCCGTAATACTCTTATTGGCGAAGTAACCAAAGCCAGTGTTGACACCATAGACAGGGTCACCTCGGCGGATGATCTTCTCTACTGCGTGGCGCCCTTCTTCGATCACTTCTTCGGCTAATGGGTCGATCTTGACTTTGGCACCCATGGCGATGAGGTATGCCTGTTCGAGCGTCAGTCCCTCTCCCTTTAACTTGACCACATCGTGATAACCCATCTGTCCTCTTCTCTCTTATTATTCAGCCATTAAGTGTTCGACGTGAATAGGAACGACTCGGGTCAGCGCCTCTAGGGAATATCCGCCCTCTAATACCGATATGACGCGTTCTTTAGCATACGTTTTAGCTAGCCTCATCACCAGTGTCGTTAAGGTGGCATAGTCGTTGTCGGAAAGGCCTAAATCGCCCAAGGGATCAAGCTGATGCGCATCAAAGCCCGCTGAAATGAAAATGAGCTCCGGACGAAAAGCCTTCATAGCTGGTATCAACTGCTGCTTAAAGGCTTCTAGTACACGCCAGCCCTCTCCTTGAGGTATCGGACAGTTCAGAATGTTGCCACCCGATGCGGTTCCTGTAAATGGATAGAGGGGGTGCTGATGTGTGCTGAAGTAGAAAACGGAGGGATCTCCTGTGAAGATCTCCTCTGTTCCATTCCCGTGATGGACATCCCAGTCCACGATTAATACGCGTTCTATTCCATACTGCTGCTGTGCGTAACGCGCTCCAATGGCCACATTGTTGAAGAGGCAGAAACCCATTCCCTTTGATCGGGTGGCGTGATGTCCCGGAGGCCTCACAGCGCAGAAAGCAGTCTTTACTTGTTCTTCCATCACAGCATCAACAGCGACAAGAACACCACCTGCAGCTAACAGTGCCACTTGCCACGAATCTGGACTGATGACGACATCGCCAGAGCTCAGAAGTCGAGTGGTGTTGGGCGCTAGAGCAGCCACTTCCTGCTCAACCAAGTCGATATGGCTAGCGGTATGGCATAGCAGTAGCTCTTCTCTCGTAGCTGATCGAGGCGTTAGCAATGACTCATCCGTGAGCAGTTCCGATTGTCCTAACGCTTTTTCGATAACACGATAGCGAGCCGGGCATTCTGGATGGCCCAGGCCCGTTTGGTGAAGAAAGTAGGTGGGGTCTGCGACGATGCCAGTATAGACCATGAGGCTCCTTAGACAATTGACCGAATTTGAGCTTATGACACAAGAAATTAATCTTTTCTATCATTCAAATCATGGTTCTTTCCCTACACCTGTCTCTTATACACATCTGACGCTGCCGACGACT
>CAMFKD010000275.1 GCA_945957095.1 uncultured Chlamydiae bacterium | reverse complement strand
CTACCTAGCTAACCAACTGTACCAAGGTTACACTAGTATGAGGAGGGAGCTGGAAGAGCTGCGCCAAGCCATTACCTCTTGACAAAAGGCGAATCGACAGCTATGCTCGCGCGCTCACGGAGAGGGGAGATGTAATGGCACTCACAACGAAGATCATGGGCATCCTCAATGTTACCCCCGACTCCTGCTACGACGGCGGACGCTACCTAGAGTTAGAAAAAGCCATCGCCCATGGACTAAAGTTGTATCGCGATGGCGCGGATGTCGTGGACATTGGAGGAGAGTCGACGCGTCCAGGAGCTGAGCCTGTGGGTGAAGCGGAGGAACTCCGCCGCGTTATCCCCGTCATCGAAGGACTGCGTGCCCATCTACCAATTCCTATCTCTATCGACACCAAAAAGCCTGCGGTAGCAGCGCAAGCGCTAGCCGCTGGCGCTACCCTTCTTAATGACATCACAGGTTTTCGCGATCCCGCCATGGTCAGCTTGGCGGCTAACAGCAATTGTGATATCTGCGTTATGCACATGCAAGGTGAACCTAAGACGATGCAGCTCAACCCCCACTACCCTGAAGGGGTTATCACCCACCTACTCCGTTGGTTCACAGAGCGCACAGATTCCCTCATCCAAGCTGGCATCGCAAAAGAGCGCATCATCCTGGACCCAGGTATCGGCTTCGGAAAAACGGTTGATCATAATATAGAAATTTTACAAAATCTGCGAAGGCTGAGAGATCTTGGATTTAGACTCCTCCTAGGAGTCTCCCGTAAAAGCTTTATGCAGAAGATCACAGGCAAAGAGCGCGAAACGCTATTGCCTCCTACCATCGCGGTCAACACCTTGATGATGGTGGAAGGCGTGGATATCATCCGTGTCCACGATGTGGCAGAGCATTGCCTCTGCCGCGAGGTGTTGAAACAGCTAACAAGGCCGCAACCTTGCCATCACTCGTAAACTCGGGTGTGCGTGGTATAGAGGGTAGACAGACCACTGATGAAATTTCTACAAGTGTTTACGCCAGGGCTGGAGATAGGCATCATCGCCGTGATGTTCTATTACCTTTTGTCGTTCTTCTGGAACACACGAGCCATGGACCTCATCTTAGGCCTCGGAGCCCTGCTGTTGGTGCTGGCGGCTGTCAACTGGTTTAAGCTGCCCGTCTTGCAACGCATGGTCCTCTACATAGGCAACGTCGCCGTCATCGCCGTCTTGATCATCTTCCAACCCGAACTACGTTTAGCCCTAGCCAAACTAAGCGTCAAAGGCAGGAAGTTCAAAGAGATCACCGAGTTCGACCGCTTCTTAGATACCTTGTCTCAGTCAATCTACCGCATGGCTGACAAGCACATCGGCGCGTTGGTGGTGCTCGAAAACCAAGATAGCCTAGACGAATACGCCAACAAAGCCGTGCTTCTCGGCGCAGAGTTTTCTGGCGAGCTAATCGAATCGATCTTCAGCACCAATACCCCCTTGCATGATGGCGCCGTCATCCTACGTGGCACCACTATCCTGTCTGCAGCCACCATCCTGCCTCTCAGCGACGAAAATGCCCAGCTCTCTAAGTCCATGGGAACACGCCACCGCGCAGGCTTAGGCATCAGCGAAGTATCCGATGCTCTCATCATCGTCGTCTCCGAAGAGACAGGCAAGGTCTCCATCGCCCGCGAAGGCATCATCACCCGTGGCGTCAAGATGGATCGCTTTAAAGGCATTGTGCGCAG
Source organism: uncultured Chlamydiae bacterium (assembly GCA_945957095.1). Taxonomy (GTDB): domain Bacteria; phylum Chlamydiota; class Chlamydiia; order Chlamydiales; family JAJFMA01; genus CAMFKD01. Next base: position 1,112 of record CAMFKD010000275.1, on the reverse strand, counting down.
TATCTTCACCCCGCCAAAGTTGGTCGAGCAACCCGGCTATGGCATGCTGGATTGGCTTAAGAAATGGACGGCTTGATCAAGCGTATCTTTCTCGACGACTGGAAGCGCAAGCTCGTTGCCCTCATCGGAGCAATAGCCGTGTGGCTCTTTGTCCATCAGAGCATCATCGAGACCAAGACGCTACCCAATGTTCCCATCAGACTAGTGAACCTGCCAGCTGACAAGACAGCCAAAGGGCTACTGCCTAACGGTCTCCTCAGCAAACGGCTCACCTTGACGCTCACAGGGACCAAAGATGTCATCGACAACCTCGAACCGAGTGACCTCGAAGTCGTCGTTGATGCGTCGTCGATGCCAGACGAGTGGATTTTACAGATCTCCAAGAAAAACCTCGTGAGTCTAGACCCCTCTGTCGACCTCACCCACGATATCAGTACCGTCACGAACAACGAATTTCTCATCAAGCTAAGCCGCGTCATCACCGCAAAAATTCCGGTGCAAATCGCCGCCCCTATCGGTACAGCGCCGGAAGGCTACCAGTTCCTTGATATCACACCGCAAAGCCTATGGCACTCTGTCACTGGTCCTGAAGAGTCCATCCGTCAACTCCAAGAGAAAGGGTTCGAGCTCTCCTTTGATCTCAGCCAGATCACTAAAGCCCAGCTCGAGAAGCTCAAAGGCTCCACAGCAACTCTACGACAAGACGAAGTCGCTTTCCCAGTCCCTGATAAGTGGAAAGTCATCACGATTCCCTTGGACGGCGAAACTCATGAAACCATCAACGACCCCGCAGCAAAGGACCTTGTCATCAACTTCCTGCGTCAAGAGCTGATCCCCATCACTACCGAAATCCCCATCCGTGTTTTCTATCCCATGGATTATGCCACTACGATCAACCCCCTCACGCACTCGTTGGCGCCCGGCCCAATTCTCAAAGAGCTAGATGGCATCAAACTCTTGGCTGTTCCTGTGTCAGCTGGCGGTGTCAGCCGCCTATTCCTCGACGTTGTCAAAGATAACATCGAGATGGCCATCGTTGCCGCCCCACCCCAAGAGCGAGAATTTCTACAGACCAGCATCGAATTCATCAACCAAAGAGAGCTAGAAGACAC
>CAMFKD010000274.1 GCA_945957095.1 uncultured Chlamydiae bacterium | reverse complement strand
GAGATAGAGTCAGAATGGTCTCGCATCCCCCATTTTTACTATAAATTCAATGACTACCAAAATGCTACAGGGATCAGTGCTGCCTTGGCTTTAGCTGATCGAGTTGGACAAGGTGGCGAGGCAGAGCGAGATCAATATCTCCGCTTGTTGAAGGGAGGGTGTAGCCGCTATCCCATTGACCTGCTGAGCGATGCCGGTGTGGATATGCGGTCGCCGCAGCCTGTTGAGAAGGCTATCGCCCGCTTCCGCGAACTCCTCGGTGAGCTGCGCTCTCTGACCGCCGTTCGCGTCTAACCGTTATTGGATTAGCACATCGACACCTGATGTGCTAATTTTACTTGCTTGAAATCGCCAGCCTTTGCTACCTTCTTTCTTCTGACAGCCACTACATTTAACCCTAAACCGGAGGCAACCCTATGGCACAGACACAGCAGACAACTAAGACTAAACTGCGTCCCTTGGGCAATCGCGTCCTCGTGAGACGCCTCGAGCCGGAAGAGACACTCAAAGGCGGTATCATCTTGCCTGACACAGCGAAGAAGCAGCAAGAATCCGCCGAAGTTGTCGCAATTGGTCCAGGCAAAAAGGACAAAGAAGGCAAAGAAATTTCCATCCCTGTGAAAGTTGGCGATATCATCTTGATGGAGAAATACTCGGGACAAGAAGTGACCGTTGAAGACGAAACGTTTGTGATTATCCGTGCAGATGATCTCATCGCCATTATCGAGAAGTAGCAGATAGAGTGGAATCATAACATAACGGGAGAAGTCCTATGGCAGCTAAAGAAATTAAGTTTAAAGAAGATGCGCGGCAAAAAATCTTAAAAGGTGTTCGCACGCTCGCTAATGCCGTTAAGGTGACCTTGGGCCCCAAAGGCCGCAACGTCGTTATCGACAAGTCCTATGGCGCGCCCCATATTACGAAAGACGGTGTTACTGTAGCGAAGGAAATTGAATTAGAAGACCGTTACGAAAACATGGGCGCTCAGATGGTCAAAGAAGTGGCCAGCAAGACATCGGACAAAGCCGGTGATGGCACGACGACGGCGACTGTATTGGCAGAGGCTATCTATGCCGAAGGCTTACGCAACGTTGCTGCTGGCGCCAACCCCATGGATCTCAAGCGCGGGATGGAAGTGGCTCTCAAAGTCGTTACCGAGAAGCTCAAGGCGCGCAGCAAGCGTGTCGACAACCAGAAAGAGATTGCACAAGTGGCTGCTATCTCCGCTAACAACGACAAAGAGATTGGCGACATCATTGCTAAGGCGATGGAGCGTGTCGGCAAGGATGGTACCATCACGGTTGAAGAAGCCAAAGGCTTTGAAACGACTCTTGATGTCGTAGAAGGCATGAACTTTGACCGCGGCTACCTCTCCGCTTACTTCATGACCAATCCAGAGACACAGGAATGCATCTTGGAGAACGCTTACATCTTGATCCACGAGAAGAAGATCTCGGCGGTGAAAGAGCTGATTCCTGTGCTGCAGGCTGTGGCTGAGACTGGTAGACCCCTGCTGATCATCGCCGAAGATGTCGAAGGTGAAGCATTGGCAACGCTAGTCGTTAACAGACTACGCGCAGGGCTTAAAGTATGTGCTGTGAAGGCTCCTGGTTTTGGCGACCGCCGTAAGGCGATGCTTCAGGATATCGCTGTCCTGACTGGCGGCCAGCTCATCGCTGAAGAACTGGGCATCAAGCTGGAAAGCACCACGCTGGAACAGCTCGGCCGCGCTAAGAAGATCGTCGTGAAGAAAGAAGATACGACCATCGTAGAAGGCGCTGGCGATAAGAAAGCGATCGAAGATCGCGCTGCTCAGATTAAGCGTCAGATCGAAGAAGCCACCTCTGACTACGACCGCGAAAAGCTGCAAGAGCGTCTAGCTAAGCTAGTCGGCGGTGTCGCTGTGATCCGTGTCGGTGCGGCTACTGAGATCGAGATGAAGGAGAAGAAAGACCGCGTTGACGACGCCCAGCATGCGACTGCAGCAGCTGTTGAAGAAGGCATCTTGCCTGGTGGCGGTGTTGCGTTCTTGCGTTGCATTCCAGACCTAGAAAAACTGGCTGCAACGTTGGATGGCGATCAGAAGACTGGTGTGAAGATCATCGCCAAAGCATTGGCGGCGCCTTTGATGCAGATCTCTGAGAACGCAGGTCAAGAAGGCTCCATCATCCGTCAGGAAGTGGAAAAGCACAAAGACAACTGGGGTTACAACGCCCTGACAGGCGAGTATGTCGATATGCTACAAGCGGGGATTTTGGATCCTACAAAAGTAGCCCGATGTGCCCTGGAGAATGCGATCTCCGTAGCAGCCATCTTGTTGACAACAGAGGCTGTTATCGTGGAAGCGCCTGAAGACAAAGAAAGCAAGCCTGCTCATCAGCACCAAGGCATGGACTACTAGTCTTCTAGCTACAGTCTAGACAATAAACGCAGTGGGGTTTATTCCCCGCTGCGTTTTTTTATGGACGAGGAAAGGGCTTTCCACAAATCCATGCATAATAATAGAATCCGCTGTCCTAATCTTTTAATTCATGAGGTTTTTCTATGCTTGAATCGCCATATACTTCTCTAGATTTACAACGTAGTTCTCTAGCAAAGTTTCCCACCTCGACCCGACCTCCCGATTCAAGCTGGAGAAATCTAACAAGTTGTCTCGCATCTATTCCTGCGATAAAGGTGTACTTCAATCCCACAAACTCCCGCGAGATTACCTTGCGAGATATGGGTCAGCATTCTGCGATGCGCCTAACGTTTAAAGATTCGGAGTGTCTCGCCATCAGATGTGAAGATGATAAGGGTGTGCACTTTGTTCAGCTTTTCTATCCAAATGGGGGCATGATTGAGGCTAAAGGATCCTCGCT
>CAMFKD010000273.1 GCA_945957095.1 uncultured Chlamydiae bacterium | reverse complement strand
AAAAGTCTGCGAAACAACACATTTTAACCCTCTTATTTTTAACTAAATAAGATCCTGCTAGTCTTGTGATAGAACAAACACACGACTCTACCTCTTTCCTTCTTTGCGTCTTAGCGTCTTTGCAGTCTTTGCGTTAATCTGATCCCTTTCACAACGAGATTAATGAAAGACGCACGCTTGGCCTCTACCATCTGATCCCTTTCACAACGAGACTAATGATAGACACACGCTTGGTTCTCACGTAGGATACGAAGGCAATGAGGAGGGTCTAAAGCCTTGCTGCAATCGAAAAAAAGTACTTCGTTACCTTGACCTAGAGGTTCGCATTGTGGTAGATTAAACCCAGCACATTGGAACAGAATTAATCTCTACTGGTCATTCGCGGAGGTGAATCTCAGTTAGTTAGTACAGGAAGATGTTTAATTTGCCTATGTCCCTTATCTATTAAGCCGTTGTGGTGGCCTTGTAGGCTTCTTCCTAAGTGACTAACTCATGTGCGCATTAATGTAAGCTGTCGTCACGCTTCCCGTTTATAGGGAATGCTTGCCTACAGCAAAGCTGGAGTTAGCGCATGCTCGGTCATAATGGCCCCTCTCAAGAACACGAACCTCCCCTTTGGGTCTATCCAAAAGATGACCTTCCGCTTAAAGAAGCCATCATTAAAGAGTTTCGCCTCCATCCCGTCACCGCTCAGATCTTAGTCTCACGCGGTTTCACCCACCTCGAAGACATCCATGAGTACTTATACGCTAAGCTTCCAGATCTATATGATCCTTTCTTGCTTGCAGGGATGGATGCGGCGACTAAGCGCATTTGCGATGCCCTCGATAACGGAGAAGCCATTCTCATTTATGGTGACAACGATGTAGATGGGATGAGTGGCACGGCTCTGTTGACGGATTTCTTACGACGTATTGGAGGCAATGTTCATTTCTTCATTTCAAGTCGTACGATTGTCAGAGAAAGCCTCTTTGTTGATGCAATGGAATATGCGTTGGAGCATCACTGTAAGTTGATGATCACCGTAGATTGTGGCATCACGGCGTCTGCTGAGATCGCCAAGGTGATCGAGAAAAATATCGATGTGATCATCACCGATCACCACGAGCCTACCGACAAAATCCCCCATTGCGTCGCAACACTAAATCCTAAGTTAGTCGGTAACGTCTACCCGAATCGTGATCTGACAGGTGTTGGCGTGGCCTTTAAGCTCATCCATGCCATTACCAACGTGCGTGTTTCTCAGGGTAAGCTGTCGATGGATAAGGTAGACCTCAAACGTTACCTCGACCTCGTAGCGCTCGGTACTGTCTCTGACTTGGGCAGCTTGCTAGGAGAGAATCGCATTTTGGTACGTTACGGCCTGCGGCAGCTGCGCCGTTGCCGCCGTGTCGGATTGGCGAAACTCATGGAAGTGAGCGAAGTGCAAGCGTCAGAACTTACCACCTTTGACATCGCTTCTAAGATTGCTCCACGCCTGAATAGTTTGGGCCGTATCGATGATCCCCAAAAAGGGGTGGAGTTGTTGCTGCTTAAAGATGCTGCCGATGCGGAAAATCTAGCCAAAGAGCTTGATCTCAATAATATCGAAAGGCAACGTATTGAGCGTACCATGTCTTCTGACGTGGAACACAGCTTGGAGTCGGACAAAGATATCTTGGCCCGCAAGGCTGTTGTCATGGCTTCTGATAAGTGGCATCCAGGTGTCATCGCCATTGTCTGTACACGCATCTGTAAAACGTATAACCGCCCCACCGTGATGATTGCTATCGAAGGCAACATCGGTAAAGGATCTCTCCGTTCTATACGCGAATTTCCCCTTCTCAATACCCTCAAAGATAACGCTGACCTACTCCTAAACTTCGGTGGCCACGATTACGCTGCCGGCTTAACACTAGACAAAGAGAATATTCCTGAATTTCGACGCCGTTTTATTCAAGCTGTCGATAACAGCCTTGCTGATGAGGATATCATTAGCAAACTCTATCTCGATGGGAAGATCAATTTTGAAGATCTTACCTTTGATTTCATGGAGTCCATCAAATTGCTAGAACCTTTTGGCAATGAAAACGCGCCTCCTGTCCTCTATGCTGATGCTAAACAAGCTTGGCCACCTAAAGTCATTGGCAAAACGCATCTGCGAATGTATCTGCAGCAAGGAGATCGCATCCTAGAAGGCGTCGCCTTTGGTAAGGCAGACAGCCACCGCGATTTAAGAAAAAAGAATCTCACCCTACGAGTAGCTTTTACGCCTCAGATCAACATCTTCCAAAATAAGGCAAGTATTCAATTGCTCATCCGAGACTTTCAAATTGTCGAAGAGGGCGCTGAAGAAGAGAAGAAAAAGCCATAAACGGTAATCGCACCTACCGTTTATGGCTTTATCAAACGATAATCTCGAACTGCTTTAACAGGCAGCGAGATTGATGCTTCTTCCTTCTACGTGTTTTTGCTGGTATTCTTTCACATCGTCCATGTGAATCACCCAGGCCGCCCCTTTGCGATGTGCCTTTAACTTACCAACACGTGTGGCGTAATAGATCTTCTGTGGTGGAACATTTAGCATGCGCGCGACTTGATTGACGGAGTAGTAGCCTTTTTTGTTGTCAAATAGCAACTGCCCATCAAATACTGACTTTGTCCGAGAGTACTTATTTTGCCGGTATTCTTCTAGGTCGTTGATATGAATGGCCCAACGAGCATCTTCTTTCTTAGCTTTGAGCTTGTTTAACTTGATCGCTACATAGATAGCTTGCCGGGTTACGTTATTAAGCCGGGCAGCCTCTGTAATCGATAGAACCTCTTTCCCAATAAGAGCCTTTTTCTGCATTTGGCTTTTATTTTTGCCTTTAGTCTTACTTGCCATTTTAATTCCCCTTCTCACTGTGTTCTAAAAATTTATTTTTGTTCTTGATTATTTTATTC
>CAMFKD010000272.1 GCA_945957095.1 uncultured Chlamydiae bacterium | reverse complement strand
CGCGATTCCTCTACGTCTCGTGGGCTCGGAGATGTGTATAAGAGACAGGATTTAAGCCAATCCAGTAAAAAAGCTGTATTTGTACGTTTCATCGCCTTACCTTTATACATAACTCTAATGCAAATCCAAGCTTAAGTAAAGAAAATTGGAGGCAATTTAACAATCATCTCGAGAAAATTGCCCAAAATTTTCTCGATCAGGTAAAGAAAATTGGGGGCAATTTTCGATGTTTACCTCTTCCGCCGAGCCCAGCGAGGCTTTGGAGCAAGCTTGCTTGCGCACTCCACAGCCTCGCTGCGCTCGGCGAAAGAGACGACTAACTACGGACCGCGGCATAAATACGCTCGACAATGGAGGCGGGAACAAAAGATTCGAGATGCTTGCCAGAGCGCGCAATATCGCGAATTAATGTGGAAGAGAGATGCGCCAGCTCTTCGCTGGCATGCAGAAATAATGTTTCAATACCCACCATGCGGCGGTTAGCCGATGCCATACTTAACTCTGCTTCACAATCGGAAGCTCCTCGAATCCCTCTGACAATGGCTTGTATGTGATGTTTTTGGACATAATCAGCTACCAAGCCTTCAATCACGACTATTTCAACATTAGAAAGATGGCTTGTGATGGTGCGTAACATTGCCTGACGTTCTGCCAAAGAGAGTAGTGTCTGTTTACTGCTATTGACGGCAATGCCCACATAGACCTTCGCAGCGAGGGTAGAAGCACGTTCGACAATATCCAGGTGCCCGAGTGTAGGCGGATCAAAGGTGCCAGGAAAAAGAATACTGTTCATGCTTCACTCCATCTGTAGTGTCGCAGTTGGCTCTTGCCATAGCGACGACAACTTTTGAGCGTTAGATGCTGTAATAGACCACCGTCATAAGCTGTGTCAATGGCTTCTTCGACAAAGAGATCACCATCATCAGCTAGTAAGCGGCTGCTGTCTAGGTCATTCAAAATCCTATCATAGAGGACCTGTGCATCATACGGTGGATCCACATAAATGACATCAAAGCGTTTGTCACTGCGCTTCAGCTGCCCCAATGCTTTGACAGCGTCACCTACAATCACTGTAGTGCGCGCTTCCACAGCTAAGAGTTCGATATTTTTGCGAAGAGTCTTCGCAGCAAGGGCATCGTTTTCCACAAAAGTCGCCGAATTAGCTCCCCGGCTAAGTGCCTCTAATCCCATAGCTCCGCTGCCAGCGCATAGATCTAAGAAAGCCCCACCTTCCATGCTGTGTCGGCAGATATTGAAGAAGGCTTCACGCACCATACCAGCGGTAGGCCTCGTTGCAGACCCTTTAGGCGCTGCTAGCACCCGCCCACGAAATTCTCCTCCAATGATTCGAAAGCTCATTGGAAAGCCACTGGTATGCGATAAGGGGCGAGCAGTCGCCGCGCCTCAGCTAAGATACTGCTCTTACCTTCTACGAGGTATCTGTCATATAAATCGTAGGCCTGCAAAATCGCCATCTGCCTTTCCAACAGATCAGCAGAAATCTCTTTTCCTTCCCTTAAGCTGATGCGCTGTTTGATATCTAAGGAACGATCGTAATAACGTCCCTGCAGAAAGACATAGAAGTCATCAGGGTGGCTGATCCAACCATATAAGATATAGGGCACGTCGCGGTAAAGGCTCTGTAGGCGCCCTTCTTTGGGATATAGCTCGGCAATCACACCATCACGTAGAGGAATCACACTTCCTTCCATATCCTTTCCTATGGGATGACGCAATGTCTTCATCAACCCAACCATCGCATCAGATACGCCATCACAAGAAGGACAAAACGATAAGCTACCACGGTTGAGACTGACAAGCAGATCTAATAAAGGCAAGTTGTTATCCTTACCAATCGCGATGCTGTAAAGATCTACCTTACCATCATTATGGGCTGTCCAATCTGCAATATGACGTCGCTGAAGGTCTCGGCTTTTATACGTCACGCCATCGGACAGCAGGATAGCAGTATTGAGCTCCTGCCAACTTACGACGTCAGGAACAACATTGCCCAAAGAGGCATATAGATCAGTAGAGGAAAAAGGAGTGCCGTGAGCCTGATCTACCAGAAACTGTTGCGCCATCGCTACAGAGTCTGAGGTAACCAAAACATTCGCTGGAGCGAAGGAAACAACCTTATCATCGAAAACAAAAACATTAAAGCTATCGCCTTGTCTTAACAGATGCAACGCTTCCATCACAGCAACCTTAGTGGCCGCATAACGCTTTTTGTCGATAGACTGCGAACGATCAATGAGAAAGGAAACGTTGTGTGTGATGGTCTTGAAGCTAACGTCAGGTTTGGGTGTCAAGATGACGCGGAAGTAGAAGCCCCCACCCTCTCGACGCGGAGCGTACTCTACCGTGGCAAAAAAATCGCTACCACTCGCTATCTTTGCATTGCCTTCAGAACCATGAGACAGCTGAGCTTCTGTCGATATCACGACACGTTGTTGACCCAACTGCTGCGTCAGCCCCTTTTCTTCTTGCTTAGCTAGATCGCGCAACTCTTGGTCAAACGTCGTTAACGCGCCAGATAGTCTAGCGTTACTCGTGTGATCGAGGTCGAGAATGGCATCGTGGTCAAAGCCAGAACGGTTGTCGAATGCATTACCCTGGATCGAAGCAAATTTTTGCTGTCCTCCGCGAGCGTTATCGGGATTGTATCGCTCAGCTATTCTGAGGTCGACATCTCCGAGTATGGCTTCTGTGGCTTGCAGAAAATCATCAACAGCTGGCATTGACGTCGGCAATAGGATGTCAACAGCTAAGGAATGATCTAAATCATTCTGCTGCTGATCTCGCGGTATGGCGCTAAAATCTAATGCTACTGCTTCCCATTCAACCGGTAATTGAGAAAGAGTAGGAGGGATTACCTCTATTTTACTGTGTGACAGCGGCGTAACGGTAGCTGGTTCTCCTGAAGGA
>CAMFKD010000271.1 GCA_945957095.1 uncultured Chlamydiae bacterium | reverse complement strand
CGCGATTCCTCTACGTCTCGTGGGCTCGGAGATGTGTATAAGAGACAGGTATTGACGAGAACAGTGCTCTCCAGCTTGTTAGGCCAGAGGTAGTAGGTGGTCTCTGCAATGACTTCTGGTTCAGCAAGGGAACACCCCAAGCAGATCAGCTCGCGAGCTGTTGGCTCAAGCAGCAGGGCTCTCTTATACATGCCACAAGAGCTATTGGCGAGGCTTCCTCCTTGTGGTGAAAAGGAGGGATCGACCCAGTATACACTGCCATCGGCTTGGACCCTGACGATAACGCGGTCGAAGGCTGATGGGGAAGGAAGCCAGTCGGCGATGGTATGGCGATGCTGTGTGCTTACGGCGGCTGGGGTAGCAGCGATGTGCATCATTTCTAAGAGTGACTTATAGAGATAAGCTTTGTCGACACTGTCTGCTTTACGTTGTTTAAGGAGGGTAGTCAGGTCGGTGGGATAGTGTAGCTCAGAGGTCTCCTCTGCAATGAAAGCAATCTCATCTTGGACATAGCGCAGCGCGGCTAAAGCGCGTTCTGATTCAGTAGGGTAGCGTTGTTGCCATTCTGTTGTGAGTGCTACCAGCGGTTGTGACGCTTCGTTGGAAGTGCGGAAGAGGTTGGCTCCCCAACGGGCGACATCATTCCAATCGGAAAACTCACTGATTTGTACCCAAGGGGCTGTCTGATACCAGCTAGGTTGGTGTGTTTCTACCTGATAGGCTGGAATGTGGGTAGCATTCCATACCCATTCCCACTGGTCTTGACCAAGCTGTTGCCTCTCAGGCTGAAGCTGGGTGTGGTGTGCCTTCAGGTGAACATGACAGGGCAAAGCTCCCATCACACGATAATAGACCCGTTCGACAGGGTAGGGGTACTGGAATGCACATTCATCTACTGTGCGTTCCATGAAGCTAGGATTGTGCCCTTGAGCTGTGTAGCTGTATTCGATGATATCGCCTTCGCGCACGTCATGCAGCAGAGTGATCAGAGACCAGCGACGGCCTCTAGAGGGGTCGGCATCATGATCTTTTGCCTCAACCAGGTGGAAATTCGCTGTTGGTGCCTGGTCAATTTTTTCGTGACGGCGATACAAGCATAGGCTATGTAGGGTTACCTTTTGAAAGGCGGGGTCGTAGGTGAGGGCCACTAAGCCATGGTCATGGATTCCCTTGTCCGTCAGTACCCTCTTGACAATGCGATGGTAGGTGGTTTCGGAGTCGACATTGAGTTGTTTTTCCACTAGCAACATCTGCATATCTTCGCCGGTTGCTTTAGGTGGTGTGGAAAGAGAAAGAGAGGTCACCCAGCGCGGCGTCGGCACCTGATACAATGTTGCTGTAGATGCATCGGGCACAAGCGCTGTCACCGGAATCTTGGCGCGGCGGTGGGGCAACAAGGGATCATCTAAATTACTGACACAGTGCACCGGTTTCGCAGCAGACAAAACGGTGGCTATCCAGAAAAGGGAGATGCAAAGGCTGAATACATAACGCATAGGGTATCAGTTGTATCACACCATTATTTTCTCGTATATGATCTATCCCAAAGTATTGACCTGAAGATTCCAACGGGAATTGCAAGGGCCCATGGCTGGTGCCGAGGCATCAAGAAGACGGTAGCCTTTCATCGGTATCTTTAGCAATGGGAGCAATGCCTCTTCACTCTTTCCTTGATATTCTAACAACCACCCTAGGCGTTTGCTCGTCGCATGATCTCCCTTGAGGGCATAGGTGATAAGGCGCTCGACATCGAGACGATCGCGAGCGGCATAACAGCAATCTTCCACGTGTGCCCACCCGCCAGCATATTGCGGCATAGATACACTGTCCCACAATGTTCTCTCCAAGTCTGTAAGCTGGATAAAATCTTTGTTTTCTACCCTTGTTTCAACCCCAAAGAATCTGATGTTCTTAACTTGAACAAAACGAAAGAGAAAGCTGCCGACAGGGTAGATATCGGGTGGCAAGCTAGATTGTTTACGACGGTACCTTGGCAACGACGATGTCGTATGCGTTAACACGTAGTGATAGGGAGGGGTTAAGGGGGTCAGTTGGTGTAAGTAGAGAGCACTCCAGTGGCTGAAAGCTGAAGGCGACACTAACGATGCCGCGATTTCATAAGGATGACAGGGGTGACATCCTGGTAATGCTGTGGTGATGGCATGAACGCCTCTCCGGACCAAAGCAATCCAGCCTTCGGCTTGTAAATAGGTTAATGCTGCGGTGACATCTTTAGTGGCGAGACCTAAGTCTGCGGCCATCTCCAACATCTGCTCGGTGCTGAAGATACGGTGTCCTCGTTCTGCCAAGCGGTGTAGCAGATCGAGGCCGAGTACCTGCTGCCTCAACTTGCGCAATGGGATTAGCGGGGTAGCAGTATCTAAGGATGTTTCCAAGTCAGTCCTCGCTTGGCTCTTCTATCGGAGGTTCGTCATGAATTACCGTAGATGGCATAGATGGGAGTTTGTCATGAGTTGGCGTAGATGGCATGGGTGGGGGGATTTCATAAGCGTTAACGGCTTTGATAAGTTCGCCAAGACCTTCGGGATTGAAGAGGGCATTGCTCAGATAGTAGCCATCACATTGTCCGATTGTCTCGGCGACTAGCTGTTCGGCATGGTCGAAACGGCTAGGTAATGCAAGTAACACAGGGGCTTTTAGGCCGGTGTCACCAAAGAGCGAACTCAAGACTTCGCGTACCTGTTCGCGTCGGCCGTTCAACTGCTGTGGTAACGTATCGCTGCTGTAAAACCCTGCCCAAGGGCCTTGGTAAACAATTAATACCAGAGGGAGCTGTTCTGGTGAAACTTCGGCTAAGCATACAGGTAACTGCAGGGCAGGGTCTTCGACGCACAGGACTACATTTCGACCAACACCAATAGCACAGCGCAACTTGTAACCGATTGATTCGTCTGATTCTTGAAAAAACTGGCGTTGGTCGCGGTCGCCAATTACGACGAAATTAGCTATGACGTAGGTGAGCAAATAAACGACAAAATAAGCACCAAAGTCATGAGGACAACATCA
>CAMFKD010000270.1 GCA_945957095.1 uncultured Chlamydiae bacterium | reverse complement strand
AGGCTATGTTGCACGTGTTTGGGTTTGGTGGCGCGATCATCCCATATGCGATGTATCTTTCCATTGCGGAATACAATGACGAAGCTGATGTAATCGTCGAATTCACCGGACGCATAGACGTCGATGTTGAGCCGATGCTCATGACTGTCTAAGGGGACAATATCTCCCACTTCATAGGTATCATCGACATTAGCGAAGAGAATGGGGCCTGATGTCACAAAAGTATGTCCTTCTCTGGCCGCTTTGATGAGGGCCGGAACTGAGAAAGGGCCATTGAGGTGGAAATAGGTACGCATTGCGCCGTAATAATTGGGTTCCCAAGTTGGTAGGCCGCCATCCAATTCAGCAAAAGGCGTTATGCGGTAGCCCATATTGAGAATCCAAAACCATAGGTTTTGGTAGAAGTAGTGGTCGTGATCATATCCCATGACGACCAGTCCATCCCACAGGCCACCAGAGAGCAGATCAGGAATCAAATCAGCGGAAATATTGGTGATGAATTGGGTATTAGGGGTCCCTTGCCACCACCAGGAGGTGGGATGAGCGTGTACTGCGATGGCGTCTTTGGCTTGCCGTAAGCGTGGGACGACTTCGCTGCTGGGCATCTGTAGCAAGGGATAGTGCTCTTCGGAGAAGAGGGGACCGGTAGAGCGGAAATAGCGGCTATAACCTTGATCCATGCCGTGGTTGTAGTAACCGCAGGTGTTGTTCAGGCCTATCCACCACGTATGTCCAAAGCGTTGTTTGGGCATCTCGGCACCAAAGAGCATCTTAAACTGATCGTCAGAGCCAATGGCTTGCGCATCCGCCCAGTTGGTTTCGTCGTAGCCGCCCCAGTTTTGGACTGCAAAGAGAAAGTCCAGTCCTTGTGCTTTAGCTATTTTGTGTGCTAGAGCAATCATATCTGCGTTCTTAGGTGTATCGGAGACGATATGAGCATGGGCATCACCCGTATACCAACCTAGTTTTTTGAGGTTGACCCAAGGTTTCAGGGGGACGTCAAGGGTTGAAGATCCTTGGGAGGTTACTATTAACTTGCCTGTGGATCGGGTGTAATCGAAGCCACGCGTCACCTCGTAGGTATAGTTTCCAGGTTCTAAGCTGACCACAAAGGTACCATCAGGCTCAGTAAAGAATCCTGGGAGCTCGGTGTAGTAGCTGTCGACAACTTGTCCGGAGGTATTACGGAGGACGACGCGTGCTGATAAGGGTTCTCCAGTGTTGGCATCGGTGATGCGTCCCTTCACCACTATCTTCTGAGTTGTGGGGGCTGTCTCTCCTACTGTTTGCATTGCGGTGATGGCTTTGGCAGTGTTTGGAAGACCTTGAGGCAAACTTTTAGGGCGTGTATCTAAGCAGATCTCAGCATCATGCGTAGCTGATACGGTGATCGGCAATAGCATGCATAGTCGTAAACAGAAGTAGCGGACGTTACTTTTGAACATTTTTCTTCTCCTGTTGCCACATTTCTTGGGTCATGACACAGCGAAAACCTAGATGGTTTAAGCTGGTATCTGGACAGGTTTTCATTCTTGCTGAAATGCGATAGCCTTTGCAGTAACTGTCATGGCATAAGAAGGAACCACCGCGATGCACATGCTTAGTGGCGTAGGGTTCGTCCGGATCGTAAGAAGTGAGAGGCCCTGTTGGATTTACTGAGAGGCCTTTGTCTTTTTCTTGTTGGTAGTAGCTGACATGATAGAGGTCGCTGCACCATTGCCAGGCATTGCCGCACATGTCATACAGCCCGTAAGGATTGGCTTTAAAAGTCTTGACGGCTGTGGTTCCGGCATATCCATGTGGCTTAGTGCTTTGGTAAGGGAAATTGCCCTGCCAGATATTGGCTTGCGGTTCTTCTTCCGAAAAAGACTGATTGCCCCAAACAAAGGTAATGTCATTCTGCCCACCATAAGCAGCAAACTCCCATTCGGCTTCGGTGGGCAAGCGCTTATGGGCCCATTCAGCATAAGCTTTAGCGTCATACCAAGAGACTTGTACCACCGGGTGGTCTTCTTTGCCTTCTATGGAGCTATCAGGACCCATAGGGTGGCGCCAATCGGCTCCTGGCTTCCATTCCCACCAGATGAAGTGATTGTGAAGCGGTACAGGCCCGCTAGAACCTTTGAACACCAATGATGCTGGCACCAATGCTTCTGGTGGAGGTGGAGGTGTTCCTGGGGGTACCTGAGCCATGATTTCATCCAGGCTCGGTGCTTTCTCAGCAGTGGTGACATAGCCTGTGGCGTCGACAAATTCCTTAAACTGCCTATTAGTCACCGGTGTAGCATCCATCCATACGCCTTCGACTTTGACGCGGTGGCGCGGCTTTTCATCGCGTCGCGAATCGGCACTGTCGGAACCCATGGTGAATTCTCCACCGGGTATCCAGACCATCCCGGGAGGTGCTGACTCTAAGCCAAAGCGGCTGGGTAATTTAGAGCAGCAACAGCAGTCCGCTTTGAGTTGAAATGGAATTATTACTGTTGTAAGTAAGAGAGTTAGGGTGGTGATAAAACGTTGGAACATCGCGATCTCCAGCAAGAACAAACGGGTATTGAGTGATGGTCATACGCGACTGAAGGGGTAATGGTCAAGAAATTCCTATGTTTCAAGAGAAAAGGGCTTTACAAAATTGGCAAATTGGTTAAGATGATGCTTCTGCAAAATTTCTAGTGGGAAACCTTCTCTGGATGTTTGTGGATTTGGTGTTGTCGGCTTCATACCTTCGTTCGATGACATCATGAAAAAGTTAGCAATGCCAAATAGAGGATTTGATCATGCTAAAGGGCTTTCGTTTAAGTGCAATGATTATGACATTAGGCGTGGGATCGCTCTTTGCGGCGAGTCAACCCGGGCCTGGTGAATGGAAGATTACTGGTGAATACGTATTTTTCAAGCCATCGGTTGACGATACCTACTTTGTGACCCAGAGTCCAGTAACGACTACTTTCCCGAATGGAAAGACAAAGAACAACGACCCTGATTTCCAATCTGGGTTCCGCGTTGCGGCTGAGTATGGTCTGTGTGAGTGCGGTCGTAGCGTTTTGTTCGACTACCTCCG
>CAMFKD010000269.1 GCA_945957095.1 uncultured Chlamydiae bacterium | reverse complement strand
GCACCGAGGCCAACCCCCGGCTTTATCGTCGAGGGGTCCCACTCCATCAATAAGGTGAAGGGAAGCGCGTGATACAAATGCATCCGCTCCTCATCTACCTTCTTATTGCTATTCTGGATGATGTTCTGGATATCCTTAAACGGCTGATAAGCTTTCCAGCGCGCTAGCACAATAGGGCGATGATCCATTTTTTAGTCCTCTTTATTCTATCCAATGTTAGCACAGAGGCTAGGCTTCGTGCAATTTTTGACGAAAGCGCCAGAAGTCTTCTCCATAATCAAAGGTGAGCGGTTCTCCTTTGCAGATAGGACGAGCAGCCCTTAGAAAGAAATGGAGCAATCTGCGGTCGAACAAGCATTCCAACGAAAGGTTAGGTGTTTTGCTATGGTTAGCAAAGCGCATCTCGTTCCCGCCTTTTCCTCCATCGATCACCAGCAGCCAGGTGGACCACCAACGAGTGGGATAGTGTAAGCAGTAGACATTATGATCTGGCTGTTGGCGCAATAGAGGACGTACAACTCCAGTGTAAGCTCCCACAAAGGCATCTTTATCGAGGTTATCATTGGAATAGAGGCCGTAGCCGAGCACATCATCAATCCAGCCTATGGTCACGTCGGCGACAAAACCATCAAGAATCTTGGCGCGGTAGTCAGCATACCGAGAATTATCCTCCATTCCAAGCAGACCCAATTGAAAGATCCATGGGCATTGATGGAGTGTGATGTGCAGAAGTTCGTCACTGGTGAACGTCATAAAGGGGAGATAGGGGATTCCAAATAATTGCTGAAAGGTATCTGGATGGCATAACGAAAGGCGATGTTCACCGCGTGGCAGCACCTTGATGACTCTATCTGTAGGAGGCGGGCAACGACCTAGCAGCTTTGCCAGCTCTTCAGTCGAGCGCGGAGAAGATGACCAACGTTGTGAAAATACTCGTAATAGGCCCAAGAAACCTCAGGAGTTGATGGTGGCATTGCAAACGTTTGCAGATAATAAGTCAAGGAAGGTAACTATTTTATTCTTGCGTCTTGATACCAAAATATTTAGTATCCCGATTTCTTAGTGAAAGTGCGAGGATATGTGATGTCGCGGATTCTCAAGCCATTGTTAGCGGCGATATTTTGTCTACAAGGTACTGTAGAGGCTGAGACAGAACATTGGGCTGTTTATTACAACGATAAAGCACCCTACGCAGCTTTTCATCCTTATAGCTTACTGGTATTGGACAGCCAGGTGCATCCGTCGCTCAATCCTTTCATCGCTGCTGGCAAGACGACATTAGGGTATGTGAGTCTTGGCGAAGTGGCGAAGCACCATACCTACTTTGAGCAGGCCCAAAAGGCTGGTTTGTTGTTTGAAGAAAATCCAAACTGGCCCGGTAGCTATTTTGTCGATTTGAGGAATCCTCTTTGGACTAAGATGTTGATCGAAGAGATCATTCCATCCGTCTTGTATCAGCGTTTTGACGGGCTATTTTTTGATACGCTAGACAATGCTCTCTTCTTGGAACAGAAAGATCCTGTCAAACACAAGGGCATGGTCGATGCTGCCGTCAAACTGGTGAAAGCGATACGTCTGAACTATCCGCATATTCCTATCATGATGAATCGTGGCTTAGCATTGTTGCCACAGGTACTTAACGATATCAATATGCTGTTGGCTGAGTCGACTTTTACAGACTATAGCAGTGTGACAAAAACCTATCATCGTATGCCGAAAGCGGAGTACCGCAGCTATGTTGCGAGTTTGAAAGAGATTCAGAAGCAGAATAACGAGATCAAGATATTTACCTTGGATTATTGGGATCCTGCCGATACTAAAATGATCGCTGAGATCTATCGTGTTCAGCGTGAACAGGGCTTTATCCCTTATGTGTCGACACCAGACCTACAGACCCTTATTGCGGAGCCCAAATTATTGTGATCCGTGCGATAGCGATCAGTTTGGTGGTAGCTTTCTTTGCTGTTGTAGAAGCGGCTTCCATTCCTCGCACAGTCATAGCTTTGTATCAGAGCGTTGACAGTCCCGATGTGCGCGATACTCCTGCACACCAATTTGCTGAGATGCCCTTAAATCACCTCGGATATCGTTTAGAGTATTATGACATTTCTGAAGGATTGCCAGACTTATCTCAGCGTCGCGATGTGGCTGCTGTGCTATCCTGGCTTAATCGTGGTGCTCAGATCAAAAATATGCGCGAGTACCTCAAATGGGCTAGTGATGCCATCGATAACGGTATTCGTTATATCATCATGGGTTCACCTGGTTTCTACCCTGACTATCCCTATGACACAGACCTTCCTTTGTCCTCTATCAACGCATTTTGGAGAAAACTAGGACTCTATGATGAAGGAGATCTAGTTGGCAATACTTATGCGAGCCATACCATTTCCTACATGAAGCAGTTGGTTAACTTTGAGCGTCCCTATACCGACAGTGGTATCTTGCCAGCTTTCCGCAATATCAGAAGCATCTCTAAGGAGGCTAAGGTTGCGTTGGCGGCCAAGTTGTTTAAAGAAGAAGATATTGTGCTCATCGCCTTTTCTCCGAAGGGAGCCTACGCTGCTGAAGACTATGAGATGTTGTGGGATGGGGCTAGCGGCGAATCTTTTCGAAACTGGTACATTAACCCCTTTCTCTTCTTCCATATTGCGTTGGGCAACGTTGACTTCCCACGTCCTGATACGACAACGATGGCTGGGCGTCGTATCTATTATGGCCATATTGATGGTGACGGGTGGATTAGCCGTTCTGCTATTGCTGAATATCGCAAAGATAGCCTTTTGTGCGCCGATGTCATCTATAAAGCTGTTCTAGAGCCTGCCGCAGATCTTCCTTGTAGTGTCGGTCCTATTGCTGCTGATATGGATGATCAGTGGGCTGGCTTCCCCGAAGCGCGTGATGTGGCCAGAAAGATTTTTGCTCTCCCTAATGTAGAGATAGCAGTCCATACCTATAGCCATCCCTTTGATTGGGGTTTCTTTAAGCATTACACGAAGGCTAAAGAGTTTCCTTTCCTGCCCTACTATCCCTTTGGTGCTTGGACTGGCAATTCCTTATGGTCAACTGTCCGTAGGC
>CAMFKD010000268.1 GCA_945957095.1 uncultured Chlamydiae bacterium | reverse complement strand
CAGACTGTCTCAGCTCGCTAGGTCATCACGTGCCAGGACTTTTTGAGAAGCTACTCCATAGCCAACTTTTCAGTTTCTTTGGATATAAACGAAATGCCTTGAACAAAAAAGGGATAAAGCGGTACAACCAACACTTACGCCTTACTGTTAAGAACCTCGAATAGAAGGAGGGATTGCGTGAGAAGGCTCCTAGCTTTTTTTGAAGCCGCCCCTCCAGCGCCACCCATTCAAGATAAAGCCCAAATTGCCAGCGAATATAAAACCTGGCGTCTGCGCATCTTTTACTCGATGTTTTTGGGTTATGCCTTTTATTATTTTACACGGAAGAGCTTTACCTTTGCGATGCCGGCCTTGATCGAGGATCTCGGTTTTACGATTGAGCAGTTAGGTTTTCTAGGAACGGTTCTATCGTTAAGCTATGGTCTCAGCAAGTTCTTAAGTGGTATCTTAGGCGACCGTGCCAATGCACGCTACTTCATGGCGTTAGGTTTGGTTCTTACCGGTTTGTTCAACATTTTTTTCGGTCTTTCCTCTTCATTATTTTGGTTTGCATTATTCTGGGGGCTCAACGGCTGGTTTCAGGGCTTCGGCTGGCCACCTTGTGCTCGCTTGTTGACGCATTGGTATTCAAGGTCTGAGCGTGGCAGCTGGTGGGCGACGTGGAATGTTTCCCACAATATCGGTGGAGCTTTGATCCCTATCCTCGCTGCTTTTTGTGCTGTGAACTACGGCTGGCGTTCGGCTATGTATGTGCCGGGTGTTCTATGCATCATCGTTGGAGTACTCTTAGTCTTCTTATTGCGCGATACCCCTGAATCGATGGGTTTGCCTCCGATCGAAAAGTATCGTGATGATGAAGAGCCTAATGTTGACATTTCCGCTAACTCAAAAACTCTCTCAACGAAGCAGATTCTGGTTGATTATGTGTTAACCAATAAATACATCTGGATCTTGGGGGCTGCTTATTTCTTCGTGTACATCATCCGTACAGGGTTTAACGACTGGACAGCCCTATTTCTGGTTAAGAGTAAAGGTTATACACAGATTGCAGCTGCAACATGTGTGTTTCTCTTTGAGGTAGGGGGCTTCTTTGGTAGTTTGGCTGCAGGGTGGATATCGGACCGTCTCTTCCAAGCGCGACGTGGGCCTATCAATGCTCTCTATGCAATGGGCATCCTGGGTAGTGTTTTACTGTTTTGGATGGTGCCTCCAGGCTATACGTTTTTGGACTCTGTCGCCATCTTCTGCATCGGTTTTACGGTATTTGGACCACAGATGCTCATCGGTGTTGCAGCTGCTGAGTTGTCTCATAAGAATGCTGCGGCAACGTCAACAGGATTCATCGGGTGGTTCGCCTATATTGGTGCTGCTGTAGCCGGTTATCCTCTTGCTGCTGTTGCACAAGAGTTTGGATGGGAAGGTTTCTTCATCGCGATGGCTGTCTGTAGCGTTGTGTCTCTTGCTTTTCTCATCCCACTCTGGTCGGCTGGTACGCGTCCGATTGCTGAAGCTGCTGTCACCGATGCCGAACCCAATGTAGTCTAACGCTACGTTTGGTCTTTCTTCCGAAGAAAGGATCTGCTATAGTGGTTCCAGCTGCTCCGCGGGGATCGTTTTTCAGGAAAATAGTGTGTCTAGTTTTTTCCATTTCCCCCCTATGTGCTCCTTGTAGTGAAAATTTCAGCGAGAGCGTCTGATGGCCTGGATTTCTTTACGTAACTCTTCTCAGTATTCCATTTTAGAAGCAACATCGCCGGTTAAAGGCATTGCCAAGACAGCGGTAGGATTGGGGATGTCTTCTATTGCATTGACGGATGCAGGCAACTTGTATGGTGCTGTAGAGTTCTTTCGTGCTTGTGTTGCTGCTAAAATTAAGCCGATCATTGGATGCGCGCTGTATGTCGCGCCGGAGTCGCGCCACCATAAGAAACGCATTCCTGGGCAACGCCACCATCACTCTTTGGTACTGCTAGCGAAGAATGAAGAAGGCTATCGAAACCTCTGTCAACTCAGCTCCATCGGCTTTTTAGAGGGATTCTATTACGACCCCCGCATCGACTTAGAGCTCCTTAAAGAACATAGCAAAGGGTTGCTGTGTTTAGTTGGAGCTTTGGGTAGCCGTTTAGCGGAAGATATCGTCAACGACAATACAAGTGGGATTGAAGAGCAGGTTACCTGGTTTCGCACCGTTTTTGGCGATGACATTTATTTTGAGATGCAGCGCCATCGCATGTCGGAGCAAGACTTAGTTGCTGACGGTATCTATCAGGAAACTTGGTTGTTGCAGAAGTACCATGACTACATCAAACGACAAGATAAAGTGAATGCTGCTTTGGTGGCACTCAGTCAGCAAAAGGGTATTCCTCTCGTCGCGACTAATGGAAGCCACTATCTTCAGCGCGATGAGTGGCGTGCGCACGAGATTTTGATCAACATTCAATCAGGCGAGCCGTGTGAGATTTGGGAAAAAGATGGGCAAGGCAACCCCACATTTCGTGTTCCTAATCCCCAGCGTAATACCTATGCCACGCACGAGCTGTATTTCAAGACAGCCCAACAGATGCAAGAGCTGTTTAGCGATATTCCAGAAGCGATCACCAACACACAGATGGTGGCCGATAAATGTACTCTAGAGCTTGATTTTAAGACCAAACACTACCCTGTTTTTATCCCTCCAGAACTGTCTGGAAGGTCATATACCCCTCAAGAGCGCGAGAAAGCCGTCGCTGACTTCATCTGGAAACGATGTGAAGAAGGTATTGCTAAACGATACACTCCGGACCGTTTGGCGAAGGTGGGAGAGTGTTATCCTGGTCGTGACCCGATGGAAGTCGTGCGAGAGCGCCTAAATTATGAGATGGATGTCATCCTTCCTAAAGGCATGTGCGACTATTTGCTTATTGTATGGGACTTTCTACATTGGGCTAAGAGTCAAGGCATTCCCGTTGGTCCTGGACGTGGTTCTGGTGCAGGTTCCATTATCCTTTATCTCATTGGTATCACCGACATCGAACCGCTGCGTTTTAGCCTCTTCTTCGAACGCTTTATCAACCCTGAACGTATCTCTTATCCTGATATTGAC
>CAMFKD010000267.1 GCA_945957095.1 uncultured Chlamydiae bacterium | reverse complement strand
GATGGGGACAACGACACAAGATGCGATAGCAGACACTTGTGTAAAGGCAGCAACGCTCTGTCCAGCAGCAACAAGTGTATTGGCTATCATTCGCAATACGCTAGCTGAAAGCGATACGACCTTTAATACTGTTACTGTACTGCCAGCAACTCCTTCTACTACAGGGAGACAATCGATTTGGCGGTTCAGAGCAGAAATTTCCTTGATTAACTGCGTTTCCTCATCAAAAAGGGTCTGAAGAAATGCATTGAGATCGTCTTTAGAGAGTTCATCTGCACTTAGCTCTAGCTGTTTCTTGCTTTCTGCTAGCTGATGAAGGCGTACATTCCTTTCCGCAATCAGGGCGAAGATCTCTTGCTTTTGTTGGAGATTGGAGTAGACCGTACGTGCATCGCGAACAGCCCCTGACATCTTGGTGCCAAGCCACTTAAAACCCCTTATGCATTTGTTCTTTGCTGATAAAGGAGCTTCTATGGTTGTTATGGTTTCAGCTGAGTGTAGATCGATGTCATCATCATCAACTGAACACTCTTCACCCGCATTGTACCAAGTTAGTGTATTGGAGGCATCCATGCTATAGCTAATATCCATGCTATGCCTCAGACGTTTGATTAGGCTGGTGGCTGCCAGTCAACTTACGGTATTGGCTGCGGCCCCAACGAAGCAAGTGGTTGAAGAATGCGGCAAATTCATAGTTCTTCATTTTCGTCAGCGCTAGGTTTAAACGAGGCCACTCGATATCGTCCTTATCGTTTACCAATGCCTGAGCCCATTCTTTGGGTCCCCAGCCCGCTGGCATATCATTGTAGTGCCTCTTAAGGAGGTAGAACATCAAATAGGCATTGGTTTGCTCGGCAAGGCCAGCTGCTTCAAGCTTATTCCAGTTCATGACTTCAATTCTTAAGCGATCTTTTAGCTTAGCTTTAAGTTCACTGGTTTTGATGTGTGTCTTGTGGCATTGGAGCTTGCGGATTCGTTTCACAAGGATCGCAGTGACAATCTGTCCTGTACCACCGATCGCCCCCAAGGCTGCGGCAGCAGCCATGGCAGGGGCACCAAGCCCACCTGCAAACGAAGTGAAGAAACCTTTGATCATGAGAGCCGTACTAGTAATCATAACCGCGTCAAAGAAGGCCCTAAACGATACGGCAATCATCTTGGTGACAACCCTTTCACGGATATAAGGAACAAAAGTGTTCTCCATGTCGGCAGCACTCGCTTCGGCTAACCACTGAACCTCTAACGCTTCAGAAAGTGCTATCGCAGCAACCTTATCTTCGTCTTCCGATTCTCTAATGATGGCAGCCAACTCATGGCGTATTCCTTCACGGATTGCAGAAACTTTGTTAAGTTGGATCTGACGCGCCTCTTTGAAGGCATTGACGTGTCGTTGGTCCTCTATACCTTGCAACAGTTCGCGCTCTATACGGTCGATTTCAGTCTGTGCTTCTTGCATCTCTTTGCCAGCATCTAACAACCTGTTGCGCAGATCCTGTGTAGCAGGGGTGAACAGTTCTTCCCTCCTGCTGATGTGAGCCATATTTTGCAAGTTGCGCCTGTGCTCTGAAACCGCCTTCTGGCTATAGCGACGCATGTACAAGAGGTCTTTCACTGTCGTGCGGATATTTTCTATCGTTGACGAAACACCAATGAATACCAAAATGGCTGCTAAAGGAGCGGTTACGTAGCATAGCGCCATGCTAATCTGGTTAGCAATGCTAGTCGCTGAGCTAGCAGCACAGATGAAAGCGCTCATGTTTTGTGTGATCTGGGCAAAATCCATCATCATATCTATGGAAGACACAAAAACACCTGCTACACCTTGTGCAACCGGAATACTATTTAATTTGTGTTCAAGTGCTGCTATGGCTTCCTTAAGAACCCCCTCTTCCTCCGTCAGAACACGCGCATACTCTTCGACTTTGCCTGGCGCTATCTCTGCGGCGCGCTTCTGAATCTGATGTGCTAAAATAGGCAACTCATGGAGACGTTTCTTCGCATCTCGCAGCAAAGCGCTCAGCTCTTTGGTTTGCTGGATGTTGAGATGAAGTTGCCTGATGTCTCGGATGTAGTCGCCAATCCCTTCGACAACGAAGCGATACCACATCCAAGGGTTAACGATCGCTCCCAGCTTAGGCGTCGCTGCAGCCGCATTGATGAGATGCATGGGCAGTAGTGATGTCGATTTGGTCTTCGTCTTCTTAGCTCTATACTTCCTTCTCCAGTGGAATACCTTGGCGATACCATCTTCCATGCGGCGGCGGAAGGGATGTTTGATGTGACGCTTCTCTTCTGCAATAACCTGCTGCAGCTGGCGCTGCTCACGTCTCAGCTTAAGCAGTTCTAGGTAACCCGCCAATCGTTGTGCAACAGGAGCTTTTTGTTTGGCTCTCCAGCGCCACTGGCCAATGTGCAGGAGAGTAGCTCCTGTGCGAGCTTCGCGATTTATGATCTGCTTGCACTCTTTGATTTTGACTTCTAGCTCCCGAAGTTGAGCCGTATAGTGACCCAACCTCTCCTTTGCTAGCATACGCTCTTCTTTGGGCGTTAGCTCCAAGTCGTATAGTTGTGCATGATTCGGTCTAACGGTGAAAGTCGAGCGCTGTTGTACAGAAACCTTGCCGAGAATATGGGGCGATTCGCCACTCTCTTCTTCGCTGTCGACATCTTTATCCTCCAGTTCGCCCACTATAGGATAGTCCCATCTAGGATCGGGCCACTCTGGAGTTGGATTCCAATCTGATAGGGTGAACATATATTATTCCGAGATTTATTATTGTTTTGTGTTTAATTACTTATCATGTTTATTCAAATAATATTATACATAATATATAAAATTATTACAATATTTTTAATATAAGGTAGAGTTTGTTTGCTGTTATGTGCTCACCTATGTTTCGAAGAGGATAATGCGAAACAATATATAAGTAGTGATTAACGATAAAAATGGTATGACGATATAATGATAGTTTTAAATTTTAATTCATAATAAATTTGATTCTTTCCAAGAACCGAATTTATTACCACAGAGCGCACAGAGAACACAGAGAGGGAAATGGAAACATAAACACGTTCTATCCTTTCTCT
>CAMFKD010000266.1 GCA_945957095.1 uncultured Chlamydiae bacterium | reverse complement strand
GGATGATCGACTCTACTTCTGTCGTCATGTCCGTAATTTTATTCGCTAAGCTGCCCGCAAAACGCTCATTGAAATAGTGCGGGGTATGGTGCTGGATATGGTCAAACATTGCCATACGGATGTCTGCTTGCAGCTTAGGCATTGCTTTGGCCATCAAGAAGCCCATGCCCCGCGAGATCACCTCGATGAAGACAGCAAGACAGACCCCCGCTAAAATAGGCATCTGCAATGCCTCCCAAGCAGCGGCTCGATTTGTTTCAAATTGCGTAAACGTATCGACAACGATATGTAGAAGGTAAGGCCAAGCTAGCGAGTCCAACGGCCATGCAAGGGAATCCAATAGCAAGATGAGCAGAAACGTCCACTTCTGCTGCCGCATGAACTGCCACACGAAACCGATCAAAGCACGATAAGAAACCACATTCCCCCTCTTTCAAGAAGATGTAACAAAATTGCTGACTGATGCTCCGATAAGCCGCAGAGGACGTTGTCCAGCTTCAGTAGCTGCCAACAACCCCACAGCCACATTATAGAGCTCTTGTGAAGAGGCGATGGCCTCTGAAAAGCTTTTAGAGCGAGTAATGGTTTTAAAATCGGAATAACGTACCTTCAACGTTACCGTACGCCCCTTCACATGATGTCGCTCCAATGTCTCTACCACATCATTGCACACCTCTTGCAATACCCTCTTAAGGTCTGTGAGGTCTGTGAGATCCTGTTCTAAGGTGATCTCCCTCCCTATTGACTTCCTCTCTCTGGATGGATTCACCTCACGTTCATCTCGGCAACTGGCGAGCTCATAGAAGAAGTCACCCATCTTACCAAAGCGCTCATGCAACTTCTCTCGACCAAAGCTCTTCAAATCAGCTCCCGTCTTAATTCCACATTCTAACATCTTTTTCAATGTTGCCTTGCCTACGCCATAGAACTTACCAATGGGCAGCTGTGCCACAAAGGCAGGAGCCTGTTCAGGCGTGATGACAGTCAAGCCACTGGGCTTCTTCCAACCCGACGCCAGTTTAGCTAAAAACTTGTTAAAAGAAACTCCGGCACTGCAGCTAAGACCCGTTTCCGCCACGATCTGTTCTTTGATTCGCATCGCCAACCGAGTCGCTGATGGCTCATTCATCTTATTATTAGTGACATCAAGGTAAGCCTCGTCCAACGCCAGCGGTTCCACCAAATCTGTGTACTGATGAAAGATGCCCCGGATCTGTTTAGAAATGGCGGAGTAGACATCGAAGCGCGGAGCGACAAAAATCGCCTGCGGACATAACCGATAAGCTTGGCTAGCTGGCATCGCCGAGTGAATGCCATACCTACGCGCCTCGTACGATGCTGTACAGACGACACTGCGAGACTGTGGAGGACCACTCACCACCACAGGCAGACCACGCAACTCCGGACGGTCTCGCTGCTCCACTGAGGCATAGAAGGCGTCCATGTCGACGTGAATAATCTTACGAGGCAACTCAAACATCGCTCTCCTCCATTGCGGCAAACGGGGCAACTATTGTCGTTACTTCCTCTAAAAATCAACCTATTCTCGCTAGATACTAAATGCTAGGGAGTTATCACCACAGAGCGCATAGAGAAAAAATAGAACATGAGAAATCCCTATTGTGTTTAGTTTTTTCCATTTTCCTTTGGTAAAATGATTAGTTGCGCTGGCGTTAAGGAGCATCGGGTCGAAGAAGCGTCTGAACGAGGAGCTGGGCCAGCCACTTCTCAAAAGCGGCTGAGGTCCAACCCCTCTCCACAACACATAGACGATAGAGGTCGCGTCCCGTAAAAGCCCATAAGATATCCCTAGCTTTCACTAGAGTTAGACCTTTGGCTAGCATCTTGTGCTTGGCTAGTAGCCGCATAAACTCCTCTTGACGGTCATAGCGACGCAGCTCACGCTCGCGTTCTAGCTCTCTAAACTCCGGCGCGACCATCGCAGCACCGCGGAAGAGATCCATCTGCGCTCTCTCAGCATCGTATAGCTTCCGCGTTAGCTTAGCGGTGAGTGCCAGCTGCTTCTTAGCAGAGGGCTCCTTCATCCCTTTTTCAACAAGAGCAGAATGCTGGTTGGGGGGCATCGCTTCATCGAGTAAAGCGCGGAGCACACCGCGCTTGGACTGGAACAGAGCATAGATGGTGGGAGCCGACACGTCTGCAGCTTGTGCTAGCTGCTCGATGGTCACGCTATCTAGGCCGTCATCTTGAAACAACGCCTTTGCTGCCGACAAAATTTTTGCTCTAGTCTGAGTAGCCTGTGCCTTTCGGCTCTCAGATCGGTAGGTTCTCTTTTTTTCCACATTAAACCTATCTTCGCTCCATTTGACGGCCGTCAAAGAAAAGCTCAATGTCCGTGATAAGATCGTCGCAAACTGTAAGCAACGCTGCCACACGTAAGCGTCCGATAGGTGCTGGAAAGATCAAGTCGTAAACCAGCATTGCCTGGTCGCCGACAGAACCTTTTACACGCAGTTGCAGCTTTTGGAATATAGGTAGAAAGGTCTTTACCCCTTCCAGCACTGCAGTCTTTCCTGTTATCTCTGTCATCGGACTAAGGAAGTGAACATCTGGATGGAGGCAAGCTCCAATCCCTCCGATATCCTTATTACCCATTGCTGTGATATAGGCGACAGCTGTTTCTGTACATTGTTGTTGTATCTTCATAACTCCTCACTTTATGTGACGTTCACAATTCATTATAGCAAACTATATCGAATATGTCAACGCGCAAGCTATCTCATCAGCAGTTCCCGTTAAAATTTTTACCACAGAGAACGGTGTTGTTGCGTAATAGTCTTCATAAGAGAATAGCGCGGGATAGCATGTAAATAATTGAATTACAGAATGCTAAGTACAAAAGTACCCTTTGGTGAACACTCACTAAATTTCGTGAATTCAATACGAGGCAGTTGTTTGCGTTTTCTATCATTAATATCGTTGCATCATTTCCATCGTTAATTTTATTTTTAAATTCGCGTTATCAAGGGAATTACGCAACAAGGCCACAGAGAACACAGAGCGCACAGGGAAGGAAATAGAAAAAAATAAACAGAATATTTTCTTAAAAATCGAAAGAGATTTCTCATTTTCTATTTTTTCTCTGTGTT
>CAMFKD010000265.1 GCA_945957095.1 uncultured Chlamydiae bacterium | reverse complement strand
CAGCCCTAATAAACTGAAAAGTTGGCCTCCATAGGCCAACTTTTCAGTTTGTTAGGTATACTACTTGTCGCAATAGTATTCTACAGGGTAGACTGCTAGGAGAAAGAGAGTAGGAGCGAAGGAGACATTGGCAGAAGACGAAGAATTGGTTACCCATAGTGCTGAAGTAGAGGAAATCCTTGAACATGCCCCTGCTTCGGGTAACTTGATGGATTCTAAGACTAGCATCTTGGACGACATGCTCATGGAAAAGCTGGAAAAAGCGTTTCATAAGCAGACGTCTATGGTGATGGTGCATGATGTGGCGAAGATTGCCAGCGAGTATGAACCTATCGACTTGGCTTATGCTGTCTCGCGCCTTCCGCCAAGCTCTCGTCACGTCGTCTATGACAACCTTCCCGACTTGCATGCCAAAGTGATCTTTATGATCAACACCGACAGTGCGACACGGACAGCAATCCTGCGTACTATCGATGACAAAGAGATCAAACGTCTTATCGACCACATGCCCTTGGATGAAGCCGTATGGATCTTAGACGACATCTCAGATAGACGCCTCAAAAAGGTGTTGGAGCTGCTCGATGCTAAGAAGGCATATCGGATTCGTGAGCTTCTACGCCACGACCGCAATAGTGCCGCGCGGATGATGACGAACGAATTTTTTGCTTTCCACCTCGATATGTCTATCGGCCAGGTGGGTAAATCTATTCGAGATAACCCAGGTATTGACTTAACGCGGCGCATCTTTGTCCTTAATGACGTTGGTCAGCTGATCGGTTACGTACCAGCCCGCAATATCATCGTTAACCCTAATGAGTTGCCCATCCGTCAGGTGATGCGCCCGATCTTACACCAAGTTGACCCAGACACCTCTCGCGATGAAGTGATCGATCTTGTCCATCGCTATAAGATTCCCGCTCTACCCGTCGTTAATGACGATGGTGTCATGCTAGGTGTCGTCACCTATGAGGTTGTCGTAGAGGCAATGGAGGACTTGGGTGACGATACGATCGCGACCATTGCAGGTACGGCAGAGGCTTATAGCGAGAACGAGCCGATTATGCGTCGCGTGTTCAGTCGTGCCCCTTGGCTGGTCGTGACGTTCTGTTCCGGACTTGTGACGGCAACAGCTTTGACACATTTTGCGGGAAGGCTTTGGTTTTTGGGAGTCGTTCCCTTCTTCGTGCCGCTGATCAATGGCATGTCGGGTAACGTGGGACTTCAATGTAGTACGATGTTGGTCCGGGCAATGTCAACAGGGGAGATTTCTGCCGGTATCAAGCACCGTGCTGTCTTAAAAGAACTGATGATTGGTCTGACAATAGGTGTTGGCTTCGGGATTTTAGCTTGGTCTATTGTGTTTATCCTAAACGTTCTGAATATCCATGCCCTAGGGAGCGAGCCTTTGGCGATTGCGGCAACACTAGGAGCTGGGGTCTTTAGCGCTTGCTTGACGGCAACCAGCCTAGGGGTTTTCTTTCCTTTCTTCTTTGCCAGGTTGGGTATCGACCCTGCTGTGGCTGCTGGACCTCTCGTCACTGCCTTTAATGACCTCTGCTCGACGTTGATGTTCCTTCTCATCGCGTTCCTCGTCCACGGCTTCTTTGTCTATTAGAGGCGTGTTCTGTATGATTAGAGAGCGTCTAGAGTTGGTCGCCATCGGTCTCTACAGTCGCTGGCGGCGTTTTCTGGAGTTCCTCCAATCAGTCTGGCACTACTATCGCAATGCTACTTTCCGTAAAATCGACATCGCGATGCTCATGCAATACATCCTCCATAACCCCTACTCGATCGCAAGGGAATTTGCTTTGCTGCAAGGCGAGGAAAATATCTACACATATGGGGAAACGCCTCTGACGACGATGGAGAAGATCGCTAGTCAGTGTGGCATCACCCACGAGGATACCGTCTATGAACTAGGTTGTGGTAGAGGGCGCGCCTGCTTCTGGCTGCACTGTTTCATTCGTTGTCACGTCGTCGGCATCGAATATAATCCCTACTTCATGGAACGCGCCAATGCTCTCGTGCAGCGCTTCGCGTTACCTAACATCATGTTCCGTTGCGAGGACATGCTCAAGAGCGATTACAGTCAGGCTTCTGTTATCTACCTCTATGGCTCTACCTTTGAGGATGACTTTCTCTCTGACCTCACACGTCAACTAGAAGCTCTTCCAACAGGTGCTAAGATCATCACCGTGAGCTATACCTTAACAGACTACATAGAAGAGCCTTTTCTGGAACTCGTCGACTTTTTCGATGTTCCTTTTACATGGGGAACCGCTACCGTCTATCTACAACGAAGGGTCTAATGACTTTACCGTATATGAGAAGAATTGAGGGAGAGAGAAAGTGTTAGAATATTGGATTCTTTTGTTTCTTCTCGCTAATCTCATTCTTCCTCACTGGTCTCTGTGGCTCAGTGGTGACGCGGACACTTTATCTAGTCTTAAAGATACCATGTTATGATGCGTTCTTTTAGGTGTTTATGACAGCTATCAGCTCGATAAAAAGTTCGTTTGGACAGTTTGTGGCATATTGTGAAGCGGCTCCGCGCATGCTGTCACGGGTCAGCTCGTTTGTCATTCAGTATCTGAAGAACATTATCTCTCAAGAGCGTCCGCGCGTTGTTATCATCGGCTCGGGACCCGCTGGCTATACTGCCGCTCTTTACGCCGCAAGAGCTAATCTGGTTCCTATTGTGTATGAAGGTGCCTTCACCAAGGAGTCGATGCCGGGCGGGCAGTTGATGACGACGACGGTAGTGGAAAACTATCCTGGGTTTCCAAATGGTGTTGATGGCTCGGCACTGGTCGCTAGCATGCGTCGACAAGCCATTAAGTTTGGGGCGACAATGCTGGAAGAAGATGTCGTTAACGCGAACCTAGGCCATTACCCCTTTGTTATCCAGGGACAAAAGACCCACACCAAAGCCTCAGCAGTCATCATTGCCACTGGCGCCAAGGCTAACAGGCCAGACATCCCTGGCACACGCGATGGCGAGCTGTGGCAAAAAGGAGTATCGGCTTGCGCTGTGTGTGATGGCGCCCTTCCCATGTTCCGAGATCGGCATGTGCTGTCTCTTATACACATCTGACGCTGCCGACGACTAGTCGGGTGGGG
>CAMFKD010000264.1 GCA_945957095.1 uncultured Chlamydiae bacterium | reverse complement strand
CTCCGTGTTCTCTGTGCACTCTGTGGTGAAAATTTCAGAGGGAGCGGCTATCTAGGTAGCTTTGGAGGATGATGACAGCAGCGACTTGGTCAACGACTTTGGCGCGCTGCTTGCGGTTCATCTGCCCTTCGCGCATCGAGCGTTCGGCTTGCATTGAGGTTAACCTCTCATCCCAACGCACGATGGGAATATCGAGATAGCGCGATAGCGCTTCGATGAAGAGGTTGACTTCGTCCGCCATCAATCCCATCTGACCATCCATGCGCAGAGGCATCCCTACGACAATCTCGGAGATGGTGTAGCCGCCCTTTTCTGCCGTTGCTGTCAGCTCTTTAGCAACCTTCTCAGCTGTGGCTTCGAGCTTCTTTTCGGCTAAGAGTGTCGGCAGGGGTGTAGCGATGATTTTCATAGCATCTGACACGGCGACGCCGATGCGTTTTAGGCCAAAGTCGATGCTGACGATACGTGTGGGCTTATTCGTCACAGCGTTTGCTTCCCTTTAGCCTCAATCATCGCACCGACAAACGCTCTAAAGAGGGGATGAGGTGCTGTCGGCTTTGACTTGAATTCAGGGTGATATTGGACTCCAACCATCCAAGGGTGGTTGATGACTTCAGCAATTTCGGCGATGGTGTCGTTTTCTAGGGTACCAGACAGCAAGAGGCCATGTTTCTCCATAGCGCCTTGGTAGCGGTTGTTATACTCATAGCGGTGGCGGTGGCGCTCGCTGATGACTTCAGTGCCATAGGCTTGATGGGCTTTGCTGCCTTGCTTGAGGACGCAGCGGTAGGCTCCTAGGCGCATTGTACCGCCGAGGTCCTTGATCTCTTGCTGTTCGCTGAGCAAGCTGATGACAGGGTGCTGGGTCTGTGGATCAATCTCTGTCGTTGAGGCATCCTCCCATCCCATCACATGGCGAGCGAAGTCGACGACCATCGCCTGCATGCCCAAGCAGATGCCGAAGTAAGGGATCTTATTGTCACGGCAATGGGCGGCAGTTAAGATCTTACCTAGCCAGCCGCGCTCACCAAAGCCTCCCGGGACAAGGTAACCGTCGCATCCGCGTACGGATTCCTTAATCTGACCATGTTCGAGAACTTTGTCCGATTCAAACTGTTTGATTTTTATCTTGTAGCCATGGGAGATGGCGGCGTGAGCTAATGCTTCGAAGACCGATTTGTAGGCGTCTTGGTGTTCGACATACTTGCCGACGATACCTACTGTTACGGTGCCCTTGGGGTTTTTGACGGTGTCGACGATCTTCTGCCATTCGCTCAGGTCTACGGCTGCTTCACGCAGGCCAAGCTTCTGGCAGATCATCCGTCCCATTCCCTGTTCGGCAAGATGCAAGGGCACTTCGTAGATGGTATGAGCGACGTCGGGTTCGTCGATAACGGCTTCGGGTGCAACGTTGCAAAAGAGGCTGATTTTAGCCTTTTCGGATTCTTCCAGGGGATCTTCGCAGCGGCATAGAATGATGCTGGGGAAGATGCCGATGCTGCGTAATGCTTGCACAGAGTGTTGTGTTGGTTTGGTTTTGACCTCTCCAGCGGCTTTGATATAAGGGACATAGGTGAGGTGGATGCTTAGGCAGTCGCCAGGGTGTTCGTGTTGAAACTGACGGATGGCTTCGAGAAAGGGAAGCCCTTCGATGTCGCCGACGGTGCCCCCTACTTCGACGACCACGACATCGATATCTTCGACTTGCTGGGCGCAGGCAGTGATACGACTCTTGATTTCATCGGTGATATGGGGGATGACCTGTACGGTCTTACCGAGGTAGTCACCGCGGCGTTCACGTCTGATGACGGCGTTGTAGATCTGCCCAGAAGTCGCATTAGAGGCGCGGGATAATGGCGAATTGGTAAAGCGGTAGTAGTGACCGAGGTCGAGGTCGGTCTCAGCACCATCGTCTGTAACGTACACTTCGCCATGTTGGAAGGGGTTCATGGTGCCGGGATCGACGTTGAGGTAGGGGTCGAACTTCAACATGGCCACCTTGAGGCCCATCTTCTCTAGAAGAAGGGCTAGGGCTGCGGCACTAAGGCCTTTGCCTAGCGACGAACAGACGCCGCCAGTGATGAAGAGGTATTTCGTCGGCATAGAATAGGCTCTACTTTTGCAAGATCTTCTGGGGTATTAACATCAGGGATTTCATTCTGATCGACTACAGCGATTTTGATGCGGTAGCCGTTTTCTAATATCTTCAGCTGTTCGAGGTCTTCGGACATCTGGAGTGTTGTTGGGGCTAAGGCGGCATAGCGTGAGAGGAAGCTAGTGCGGTAGGCATAGATGCCGAGGTGCTGATAGTAAGGGGTATTGGGGTTGTATTGCAGTGAATGGGAGGCAGGGATCAAAGCTCGGCTGAAGTAGAGGGCGTTACCTGCTTTATCCATGATGCACTTGACAATGGAGGGGTTAAGCGCTGCTTCCTGCGATGTGATGCGGCAGGCTGCCGTCGCCATAGTGGCCTCTTTATCAGCAACGAGCATGGAGACAATCTTCTCGACTATCTCATTATGTAAGCAGGGGGCGTCGCCTTGTAGGTTGACGACGATGTCAGCACGGGCATAGTCGGGATAGCGTTCGATTACTTCAGCGATGCGGTCGGTACCTGTCGGACAGTCCGGCGAAGTCATCACCACTTTGGCACCAAAACTGACAGCTTGGTCATAGATGCGTCCATCGTCTGTGGCGATGATTAGGTCATCAAGGACAGGAAACTCTTTTGCATTGTCATAGGTGTACTGCAACAACGGTTTACCGGCAATGAGAGCTAGCATTTTTGCTGGGA
Source organism: uncultured Chlamydiae bacterium (assembly GCA_945957095.1). Classification (GTDB taxonomy): domain Bacteria; phylum Chlamydiota; class Chlamydiia; order Chlamydiales; family JAJFMA01; genus CAMFKD01. The sequence continues at coordinate 334 of CAMFKD010000264.1, read as the reverse complement.
AGCGGGAGCTATTGTAGCGGGCTGGGATAACTCCTAATATTTTGGGGGATGTACTCGCTGTCATTCAATCCTCCGGTTTCCGAAAACAGTATATATCAAGGGCGGAATAACAGAAATGCAAATGATTCTATGCCGAATTCCCATCTTTTGCGATAAAGGATGCCAACTTAAAGGGAAGAGATGTCATCAGTGGCAAAGCCAGACAAGAGACAGGGGTATCGCCGGTGGCGCGAGTTGCTGCGCTGGTTGGTAACCCGTAAGCCGATCCAATGGCCTGAGGCGCTCGCTGTTGAACCTAAGAAGATAGCGTCCGAAAGGGTCTATGGCTCTGACT
>CAMFKD010000263.1 GCA_945957095.1 uncultured Chlamydiae bacterium | reverse complement strand
GGACAACTCTATTATCTGTTTAAATCTGAAGAAGTTCCACCGTTACATAGCAACCGCTCATTATCACCTAAGCGATCCCACCATTCGGACAACTCTTCCTCTTCCAGCGACATCTCTTCCTTAGAAGAAATAGGATCTAGTAGTCAGGACGATCTAAGCCATGATGATAGCGCCCCATCCGAAATCGTGTTCTCTCCCCAACGACGCACTATCTCACGCAATCAGTCTGCTTCTCCTGACGCACCGGCTGAAGACTTCGCTGATGAACCAAGTCCTCCGACATCCAGAAGAAGCTCTCCTTACTTGACGGCATCCAGCTCCTCCTCTTCATCCCCCTGCCCTCTCGATGAGTTAGCATCCAGGTTACACACCTCTGTCAGCAGTTTAGAAAGAGCCATGGAGGAACAGCGACCAACAAATGATACCATGACAATCGAAATCGATGGTATTCCCCTATTGCTAAAAGAATATCAGCGGCGAACCGGCACTCGCTACATCATCGGTAACCGATGGAATGTGGCCTCGCTACAAAGTTTAGCCGATTCGAGGCAGACCCTCAAACAGACAAGGTTTGCCAGATATGTCGCCAAGCAATACAACACCTACCGCCTTAAGGCAGAGCAAGGCCACACTAACATAGGGCTCAGAACCATTACCGATGGTCCGTTAGAGGGACAGTGGGAAGCTGTCGCCAGCCGCGACATCAAACCAGGCGAAATCATCACCGATTACGCCGGCGATGTCGTTTCATTAAGAGCGCCTTCCACAGCACAGTCGACCTACCAACGCGGTGGAAAGAAAAACTACCGACTAGCAAGTATCGAAGATTTAGTCATCAGCCCAACTATTACGGGCAGCATGGCTGAATTTATTAATCACGGCTTCCCTAACTGCCTCGTCCTTGCGACACACTATCATGGATTACCTGTGAACGCCGTTATAGCTACTCGATATATCAAGAAAGGCGAAACACTTTATCATAACTATGGCCCTGAGTATTTTAAGGCACACGGTATTCAAGAGGTAGAGCTTAACCGACAAGGCATCGATCAATTCCTCCAGACGACTCGCAACTTGACAACTGTTAACCATTGCTTAGCCACCGATGGTTTTCTCAAAGACACAACCTTTATCAATTCGTTTGCAGGTGGAAAGCTTAATGCTCTTCAAGTGTCTGATAACGACGGGGTATACCTAAAGCGCCTACACTGCAAAGGCACCGATGCACAGCTACGTTACTTACATGAACGTCCATATCTTCTCGAAGGCAAGCTATCAGGAGCGCATTGCTTCAAACCAGGAAGCGACTTACTTATGATGTGGGAAGAACTTGGGTAAGCCTATTGCTCCCTGACAGGCACAGCATCACAGACATTTCTGGGAGCAGTTACCAACGACACCACCCAGATCGTCAGCAACGCCAGAGCGAAGCCAGGTACAGTAGCTGGCAAGCTATAGTGCGTCACTAGAGGGTTCAGGGTAGGCCACACAGCCGCAAACACACCGCCCACAGCGATACCTGCGATCGCTCCATAACGATTAGTCGGCTTGTAGAAGAGCGCCATCAAGATAAGAGGGCCAAAGGTGCAGCCTAAGCCCGCCCAAGAATAGAGAACAGTATCCAACACTGTCGCTGATCCCCTCTGAAAGGCAATCGCCAACGCGAGAAGAGAGATGAAGACAACACCACCGCGTGAAATTTTCAGAAGCTGCTGAGAGGAGGCTGCCGTCTTCTTGAAAAACTTGTACAGATCTTCGCTGATCACAGAAGCACACACCAGGATCTGTGAATCCATCGTCGACATATTGGCCGCCAAGACACCACAAAGAACAAAACCCGCCACAAGCGGATGGAACAGGATTTTGACCATTTCAACAAAGACCAGCTGAGGATTAGCCAACCCCTCTGGGAAGAAGGCGATGCCGACGACACCCACAGCAGAAGCAGCGCCTAAAGCCACGATCTGCCAGCTGATTCCGAGGTACTTGGCTTTATACATTTGAGAGGGATCGCGCAATCCCATGAACTTAGTCAAAATATGCGGCATCCCAAAGTAGCCGACACCCCACCCAAACGCCAAAGCAAACGTCTGGATCAGCCAATCCGCCGACAAGTCAGGCACTAGCGCCATCGGGATATGCTGACTCGCTGCAGCCCCTACAATCGTGACGTCGGTCGGGAGATTCAAGTAGGCCAAGACAGGAACCAAAACGATGACAAAGATGAGGAGCACCCCTTGAAAGAGGTCCATCCACGCCACCGTCATATAGCCACCCACGAAGGTATAGCTAAGCGTCACTAACGTCGCCAAGGTAATGCCAAGATAGTAGTCCAAGCCGAATACCGACTCAAGCAACAACCCCATGGCGATCAAACCCGCAGCAAGGTAATGAGTCATAAAGAGGATGGTCATCGAAGCCGTCAGAATGCGTATTGTCCCACTCTTATCGGCAAAGCGACGCTCGAAGTAGGTCGACAAGGTGTAGCTATCCAAAGCCTCGGTCGTCTGACGTAACTTCGGTGCGACGTAGTGCCAGTTGAGGAACATACCCGCGACTAGACCAATCGCTATCCAACAATGGGCTGGCCCACCGATTAGCACCGCCATAGGAAAGCCCATGAAGAGCCAAGCACTCATGTCACTCGCATGCGCCGAAAGAGCTGTGAGCCAGAAGCTCAACCCCCGACCACCCATGATGAAATCGCTTTCCGTTGCACTCTTCTTGTGCACTAGCAAGCCTATGGCCAGCAAAATGGCTAAATACACAAGAAATGCGATCAAGGTATACATCAATCCCTACCTAGTGCTAAATGGCGCGATTATGGCGCCATGCATCAAAAAATGAAACAATTTTTCCATCAGCTTGATTCGGGTAGCTCAATTTCTTTTTTAGATAATTTATTATAACACAAGATCTAGAAATATTCAATAAAAATAAATTTATATTGACGCTTGGTTATGGACGATGGACATCATGAGGTAATAGACCTAATAGACGTAATGGACAAAAAACGTCAGCAATTCCCGTTGGATCTTATTTATTTAAAAATAAGAGGGTTAAAATGTGCTGTTTCGCAGATTTTTACTGAGAATCTACCACAGAGCCCACCGAGATCACAGAGAGGGGATTTAGAA
>CAMFKD010000262.1 GCA_945957095.1 uncultured Chlamydiae bacterium | reverse complement strand
GTTGTAGTGGGTGTCGGAGGCGCTTGTTGCCTTCGTAGTACAACTTTATCGCCATCGCGGAGCTGATGCGAAGCAAAGCGCTCGGTAACACCGTTGACTTCGCAGAGGTTGGACTCAATCCAGCGCTTTACTTCGCGGGCTGAAGCGGACGCTCCAACCCTTTCTTTCACAAAAGCACCTAGGCGCTGCGGTTCTCGAACCCTCCACTCCAGGCTGCCCATGGAGCTACCAGATCCCCAACCACGACCACCAGAGAGCTCCCACTGTACCCCAGATGAGAAGGTAGACCACACTCAGAACAAAGCCGACAAGCCACCATAGCTTGAGGTCGACATAGCGGTAGGAGAAGATCACTGGTGCCTGACCAGAGCTATAGTGTGTCAAGCCCCCCATCAAACCGCTAAGGTAAGCGAACGTCAAGGCTACGAGAAGCGGAGGTCCTCCTAACGCTACACAGACCATCATAAAAGAAGCGAACATACTGGTGACGTGAGCCGTGATACTAGCAAAGAGATAGTGGCTATAGAAATAGAGTAAACCCAGAATGGCCATCGCCCCTAACCAGTGCCACCCGTTCACCTGTAGCACCACTTGATCGCTCAGCCAACCAATAAAACCTAATGCATTGAGGTTGCCAGCCATCATTACCAAAACCGCAAACCACACCAAGGTATCCCATGCGATCTCTTCGCCAATAATATCCTTCCAGGACAGGACATTGGTGAGCATCAAAAATGCCACACCAAGCACCGCTGCCACCGTGGCATTGAGACCAATGGCATGGCCTCCAATCCACATCACCAGAAGCGCGACAAAGCAAATCGCCATCATCCACTCAGGCTGCGACATCTTCCCCATCTGCGCTAGCTTTTCTTTCGCGTGGGAGGCCGCTTCTGAAGTATCGCGTAGGGTCGGTGGGCAAAGCAAACGCGTGATCCAGGGGATCACCGCTAAGCAGAGCAAGCCTGGTACCAAAGCAGCCTTAGCCCATAGCAACCAGGAGATCTCCACGCCCCCATCCTGCGCTAGCCGCACGATGATAGGGTTGGGCGCCATCGCCGTCACAAACATCGTACTCGTCACAACCGTCGCTTGATAGGTCGCTAAAGCGATAAAAGAGCCAATGCGCTTCGCTGTGCCGTCGTCGGGATGGCTGCCGAGAGTATCGGAGAGCGACCTGATGATGGGCATCAAGACACCCCCAGCACGAGCTGTTGAGCTAGGAATCACCGGCGCCATGACGAGGTCGCTGGCGATGAAGCCATACGCTAACCCAAAAGAACTCTTACCAAAGAGATTTAAGAAGAGGTAGGAGATGCGCCCCGCCAACCCCGTCTTGATGAATCCACGCGCAATAAAACAAGCAATCACAATCAACCAGATCTGCGCGTTAGCAAAGCCAGCAAACACTGTATCTACCGGCAACGTCTGCGTCGCTGCCGTCACTCCCAACGCCGTCAACGCCACACCACCCATTGGCAATGGCTTAAGGATGATCCCTGCGATCGTCGCAACGAAAATTGCAAGAAGATGCCAGGCATCAGCGGTTACCCCTTCAGGTCGCGGAGCAAACCAAATACCCATTCCTACTAAGAGTACGATGATCAGCGGCTTCCACTGTGTTCCAGCTGGTTTAGCCTGCACATGATTAGGCGCTCCAATTGGCAACGCCTGTCCTTGATGAAATGTCATTTGTTAAACACTCTGAAACTGCTTTAAGAAGCGGATATCATTGTCCCAATAAAGTCTGAGGTCATTGATGTAATACTTAAGGTTGGCAAAGCGTTCCACACCAAGCCCCCATGCAAAACCAGAATACACCTCGGGGTCGATACCACCGTTGCGAAGGACATCAGGATGGACCATACCTGCCCCAAGAACCTCCAACCAGCCAGATCCCTTACACATCGTACACCCCTTTCCATGGCATAGCGAGCAACGAATATCTACTTCCATCCCCGGCTCCACGAAAGGAAAGTAGCTGGGACGGTAACGCGTCACAACATCACGCCCAAAGATATGCTGCAGAAACTCATCGAGAGTAGACAACAGCTGAGAAAAGCTGACGTTCTTATCGATATAGATGGCCTCTACCTGATGAAAAAAAACATGATGACGTGCAGATACCGCCTCATTCCGATAGCAACGCCCTGGCGCGATGATGCGGATAGGTGGCTTTGTGGTTTCCATCACCCTCACCTGCACATTGCTCGTATGCGTACGCAATAAGACATCAGGAGCCACATAAAAAGTGTCCTGCATATCGCGTGCGGGGTGATCTTTAGGAAAGTTCAGCGCTTCAAAGTTATAGTAATCTGTCTCGATCTCAGGCCCATCTTGTATCGAAAAACCCATTGCCACTAATACGTCGATGATGTCGTCCATCATTTTAGTGACAATGTGCTGACATCCACGATAGCGACGCCGGCCTGGCAACGAGACATCGATCGATTCACCGGCAATCTGATGTTGCGCTTCAGCGCTACGCAGACGCTCTAAAACCTCGTCGCAACGACTTTCAAGAAGATCACGTAAAGCATTGATCTCCTTACCCACCTGCGGCCTCTGCTCAGCAGGCACATCGCGAAGGTCTTTCATCAACACCTGGACAGGCCCTTTACGGCCAAGAAAAGAGACTCTCACAGCCTCAACAGCTGCCGCAGTGGAAGCTTTCTCAAGTTCCTGTAGGCAGCTTTCGCGTATGGCATCAATGTGTTGTTGCACTCTGAACCTCGTTCCCTACGTCTCAAACAAAAGACAGAACTTCGGCACTTACAACCAAAGTTCTGTCCAGAGGGTACTGCCTGCCGGCAATTTAGGCAAGCGCAGCTTTTGCATGCCCAACAACAGCGGCAAAGCTGTTCGGGTCACGGACTGCCATATCCGCCAACATTTTCCTATCTAAGATGCAGCCAGCCTTCTTCAGTCCAAACATAAGCTTGCTATAAGAAATGCCGTTGATCTTAGAAGCCACACCGATACGGGTGATCCACAGTTGACGGAAGTTACGCTTATTCTGCTTACGATGCTCGTAATTGAAAGCCATAGCTTTCATGACGGCATCTTTAGTCAAGCGCAGGTGATTTTTACGGTCGCCGACAAAGCCCTTGGCGAGCTTCATCAGCCTCTTTCTGCGGCGATGTCTTGCGACAGAGTTTGTTGCTCTAGT
>CAMFKD010000261.1 GCA_945957095.1 uncultured Chlamydiae bacterium | reverse complement strand
TTAATCTGATCCCTCTCACAACGAGACTGATGGCAAACAAGTCGCATCTTCACCACCTGATCCCTTTCATCATGAGACTTTCGGATCACAAACGATAACGAGGTTTTCCCCCTATGCAGATGAACGATTCAAGAAATTGATTTAATGGTCAGTCACCTGGATATCCCAAGCCGTTTTCTTGAAAGAATAACTTTTGGTGGATAGAGTGGTCCCAGTTTTGTAGCAAGCTGTTGTCAGAGCTCGGCAAAAAAGAGGAACACAATTGATAAAGAATCGAATATCTACTAGCGAAGAAAATGGGCTTAAGGCCCTTACAGCAACAGATAGGAAAATTTATAGCGTTGGCATTTCTACTGGCGGCAGGGCGGAGATGCGCATGGTGGCCCACGACCCCACACGCCATGTCGTTGCTACAACGATCGATCATAGAGGTGCAGAATTTGCCATTGAGGAAGTACGTCAGGCTGGATTTGCCCGTCAGATTGAAATTAAAATAGAAGATGTTGCGCAACCTCTCCCTTATCCCGATGGCTCTTTCGACTTTGTCTATGCTCGGCTTGTTCTTCATTATCTGCCTAAGCATGCTCTTCAGGAGTCTTTGAATGAATTACGTCGTATCCTAAAGACAGATGGTAAGATATTTATTGTCGTTCGTTCTATTGATTGCCCAGAAGCGCATGATAAAAGTGCAATTGTGGATGCAGATACTGGTCTAACCACCTATCCCTCTGGCGGAAAGTGGCATTCGCGCTTTTTTCATAGCCGAGAGTCTATTGCGAGCTATTTGGTCTCAGCAAAGTTTTCCATTCAGCATATGGACTCCTATGAAGAGCAGCTGTGTATCGACTTTCAAAGAACGACATTGTCTCAGCATATAGATTGTCTGATCGAAGTATTAGCCATCGCTTGCTAACCTCATTATAGCAGCTTTCTTTTGCATCCAGTTGGCAATGCCATATGCTGTTACGCTGAGGATAATAAAGTAGCATGGTAAGGGGATGATCGAGTAACCATGCATCAGACTCATGCCTGCCATCAACGAAGAGAGAACGACATAATAGCCAAAACCAAACAGTGAGCCGGCAGAACCTGCAACACTTTGGTAATCTTTGAGGGCGACGCTAAGCAAATTAGAGACCATCATTCCCATTCCTAAGAAGACAACAAATAAAGGAGCGATCAGGATCACGGCATAGACAAGACCAGTTCCATGGTGTGATGAGACAATAGATGAAGCAAGCAGATAGAGAACTGAGCCCGCGGCCATTAATAAAGCACCATCTGAAATAAGCCTTTCAGCACCTACCTTAGAGATGTATCTGCGATTTAACATGCCAGCGAAAAAGATAGATAGTGATACGACGATTCCAACCCATCCATACTGTTCAGGCGACAGCTGCAGGTGACTGATGAAAATATAAGGGCCTTCGGCAAAGAAACAGAAGACGATGGCATTACAGACGCCTACCAATACGGTGCAGGCTAGAATAAAGGGATCGCGCACCATGACCTTAGCTAAAGCCAACAGGCTACTAGCGGAACGGACTTGCAGATTCGCCGGGCGCGTTTCCTTTAGAGAGCACCAACACCAAAATAGCAAGGCTATTCCTAATAATGCTAAGAAGGCATAATCGGCTCGCCAGCCAAACCATAGACATAATTGGTTACCTAATAGTGGTCCTAAAGCAGGGCTGAAGGCCAAGCTCATGCCGATAGTAGCGAAGACTTTCGAACGTTCCGCTTTATCGGTATAGAGATCGCGCAGCATCGTCTGCGTTACGACCGATCCACAGCTTGCACCAAAGGCTTGGATGAAGGTGGCGATATACAGCTGTTGCAGACTCTGCGCCAAGGCACAGGCCGCAGAGCCAATAATGAAAATCAATAAGCCACAACGCATCGCGTTTAGGCGGCCCCACCAGTCGGCTCCGATACCCCAGAAAGAAACACCTAGCGCAAAGCCAGCGAAAAAGATGCTAACGGAAAATTCTAGCAGCTGAGAAGCGACTTCAAGCGACCGAGAGATGTCTGGCAATGCTGGGGTGATCAATGTTTCGCTCATTTGGGGAAAAGAGAGCAAAACAACGAATAGGAATAATAGATATGAACTATTCTTCATGACATGTTCCTCATTTATTTGTTTACATATATTGTAGCAAAATCATGAAAAGTTTACAATTAGGTTAAATATTAACAGATGTTGAGGAAAAGTTGACAATGATTGATCCAGATAGACTTCTTATTTTTGTCGACGTTGTGGAAAGCGGGGGGATTACAGCCGCCGCTCAGAAGCGAGCTCTTTCCAAGGCTGCGATTAGCAAGCAGATAACTATCTTAGAGGAGGAGTGTGGAGCGCAGTTGCTCAACAGATCGACACGTACGGTACAGCTAACTTCTGTCGGTCAGGAGGTATTCCAAGAGGCGCAACGGCTCTATGGGTCGATGAAGGAAGTCGAGGCTATCCTTAAAGGCCATAAGAGGACACCACAAGGTAACCTAAGGGTTTTTGCTGGGCGACACTACGGAGAGAGTTACATTGTTCCGCGAATTGGTGAGTGGTTGAAACGCTATCCGGCCGTCACTTTGGATCTGGAGTTGGGGGAGAGAATTCCCAATCTGGACAAAGAGGAGTTGGACATTGTCATCGGGTTGAGTATTTCTGGGTCTCCTACGTCGATACAGAAGCGGATTGGGACCACACGATATGTGCTATGTGCTTCACCGGGGTATTTAAAGGCTTTTGGCAAGCCGAAGAAGATTGCTGATTTAAGCCAACACCGCTATCTGTCGCATAGCATGCGCCAACCCAATTATAGCGTGATGGTTGGTAACCGTGAGGTTGTGTTAAAACCCTTTATTTACGTTAACGATGTACAAGCGTTAAAGCAGCTAGCGCTGCAGGATCTTGGAATTGCTTGGCTTCATGAGTATGCTGTTCATTCTGAGTTAATAGATGGCAGGCTTATCTCGTTACTGACGGAATTTACAGCTAAAGCTGATATTTCGCTCTACGTCTACTACAAAGAGACGAAATTTGTGACTAGCAAAGTGCGCGCCTTTATCGATTTCTTTTCTCAGCCTCTACGCTCGGCGAAATAGGTGAATATGTACAACTAAAGAGGGTTAATCTGATTAGTACGTGGTGTTGTTGCATAATTCAGCACTGAGCCAGTGAGATCAGCAGCAATTTC
>CAMFKD010000260.1 GCA_945957095.1 uncultured Chlamydiae bacterium | reverse complement strand
CGTCGGCAGCGTCAGATGTGTATAAGAGACAGACCCCCAGCAGATCGACATGTTTCCCACCAAACCCGGCGTCTACATCATGAAGGGGCGGCGCGATGTCGTCCTCTACGTCGGCAAAGCAAAGAATTTGCGGCAGCGCGTCAAACAGTATTTTATTCCGGGGCGCGATAGTCGCGAAAAGGTGCCTTATCTCGTCGCACAAATCGAGACTATCGAGATCATTGTGGTGAGCTCTGAGAAGGAGGCTCTCTTACTTGAAAATACGCTCATCAAGGAGCATTTGCCTCGATACAATGCGATCTTTCGCGATGACAAGACCTACGCCAGCTTGAAGATCAACCATAAGAACCCTTGGCCGATGGTGCACTTAGCCCGCTATAAGGGCAAACCGAAACCTGATGGCCTCTACTTCGGTCCCTACACGAGTACCTATGCCGCCAGGCAGACCTTGGATCTGATTCACAAGCTCTTTCCGCTTCGTCAATGCTCTGATCAAGAGCTAGCCAGTCGTAAACGCCCCTGCATCCTCTATGACATGAAACGTTGTGTTGCTCCCTGTGTTGGGCTGTGTAGCAAGGAAGAGTACGATGGCCATGTGCGTCGGGCGATTCAGTTTTTGAAGGGACAAGACCAAGAGGTCCTAAGAGACCTACGCGATCAGATGCAGCTGGCGTCGCAAGCACTGGAATTTGAACGTGCCCAGGCTCTTCTCAATACCATTCGTTACATCGAGCAAACCATCGAAGCCCAGCGTGTTGTAAAGGTAGGCGGAGGCGACAGCGATATCTTTGCTGCCTATCGTGAAGGAGAAGAGGTAGTCGTCAGTCAGGTGTTTTATCGCGATGGGAGACTGTTGGGTAGCAAGCATTATAGCTTTTCACAGACTGCTGACGATGACGCAGCGCTCTACAGTTCTCTGATCATGCAAAAATATGATGTGGGTGATGAGATCCCTGACGAAGTCGTCCTACCGCTGGTATTAGAGGGACAAGAGGCATTGCAAGAGATCCTCACCCAGCGTCGCGGTAAAAATGTTGCAGTCGTGACACCTCAACGGGGGGACAAAAAGCGTCTTGTGGAGATGGCACTGGCCAACGCCGAAGCAGCTTATCGCCGCGATAAGGATGCTAAGGCCGTTTTGGAGAAGATGCTCGATGACATGCAGCAGCAGCTTAAGCTCTCCAACTACCCCGAACGTATCGAGTGCTTCGACAATTCTCACCTCGCTGGTACCGAGGCAGTGTCGGCTTTAGTCGCTTTTACCGATGGCGAAAAAGACACGAAGCGGTATCGCCTTTATAAACTAAGGAGCACCGCCGCTAGCGATGACTACGGGGCAATGTATGAAGTGTTGATGAGACGATACCGCCGGGCTAAAGAGGAGAATAACCTTCCAGATCTCCTCATCATCGATGGGGGCAAAGGCCATCTCAACGTTGCTGTCAAAGTGTTGGCTGAACTCAACATCGCAACCGTCGATGTCATTGGCATCGCTAAAGAGCAGGGGCGTCATGATAAAGGCGTGACCGCGGAACAGGTCTTTTTACCCAATGTGAGGGATTCCATTCGGCTCAGAAGCACTTCTCCATTGCTCTTTTTGCTGCAGAAGATACGCGATGAAGCGCACCGTTTCGCCATCACCTTTCAGCGTAAAAGGCGCAGCAAAGGGACGGTCTCGAGTGTTTTGGATGAGATCGAGGGTATCGGCCCTAAGAAGCGGCAACTGCTGCTTAAGCATTTTGGCAGCGTCGCCAAAATAAAAGAGGCCAGCAAAGAGCAGCTCTTAGCAGTCTCCGGAATATCCGAAGCGAATGCAAGCGCCTTGCTGGCCTTTTTCAGCAGGAGTTAGAACATCTGCTTGAAATTTCTCCACGCGCGGCGTGGGATGCCTGCTACCCATACGGGATAGTAAAGGGTTTCACGCCATGCTCTGCGGAAGATGTTGGCAGTGCGCGCTTCTTTGATCAGCTGGTCTAGGCGTGCAAATGTCAACTTTGACAAAGCGCCAGTGTTGAGAACCTGCCACTTGATCTGATCGCGCAAGTCTTCGCAACGGATGTTGTCGGTGTCGCCGATCAGAAACTTGGCTTTCACGGCTTCAGCGGCTGCTTTTGTGATCTGTTGGCGTTCCATGAAACGTTCGTTGCCATCGGCTTGAGTACATCTCATGTACCAGGAATCGTGACTCTTAATTTTGGTATCGATGACTTCGTAGACTTGCTTGCGGATGGCGTCAACGGCATTCCAGTACAGTCTTGCTTTGGCACATTCTGCGATTTTTGTTCGCGTCTGTCCATCGCGGGAGAGACCTTCGCCGCGGATGAAGGCGTCACAAGCCCTGATGGCTATCTCAGGCAGGCCTGTCCGGCTGTCAATGGCCAACAAACGGTTGACATAATCATACAATTCTATTGGATCAGAGGAGCGTTGTCCTTCTAGCTCTCTCGCTTGTCTGTCAATTTCGACGACTAGACGGCCTAGCGCAGATTTATTCACGCCATCGATAGTAGGTAGCAGCGGGGGGCTCACTAACGTGGGTGCACCACCAGGTCCTACACCCCTTTCAGGTGCCAAAGCAGCGCGAGGAGCCGGTGTCGCTGGGGGTGTTCTACCAATAGTGACATTGTTTGATAAGACAGCAGAAACGGCTGCGTTGATGGTGTAGTAGAGCGCTTGGCTGTGACCTTGTATCATGTAGGTGCGCCCCTGACTTTTCACTGCAGCGGGATCTACAGTTGTACCTGTTAAGTCCGTGAGGGGGTCAATCTTGATATAGCGACCGATCAGGTTCGTGAGGTTTGTCGCGATGATTTCCCATTGAGGCTTGGTAAGGGCGGCGAGTTCGTAAGGGTTCTTACCTACAACGGTTAATTTGTAAGGCATTCCGCTGATGGAAATTAGCGGACCTTGCGTGCTGACCTTCAATTGATCCAGGTGAGGATGGTCAGGAAAGTTATAGTTTGTACCGGGTAAGCTAGCGCTGTTGGCTGGCGCTCTGTCTAATCTGAAAGTAAAACCGGAACCGCTCATGATTAAAACTCCTAATTATTATCGTTGTCAAACGTATAAGCGTGAACACTAATCACACACTTGCGAACAGTTTATTAGGGGTGGTTCTTTATAGTCAACTCCCTCCTTTACTGAGCGCAGAGACTGGGAGTTCTCGAGCTTGCCGGTATGGACGATGGACATGGAC
>CAMFKD010000259.1 GCA_945957095.1 uncultured Chlamydiae bacterium | reverse complement strand
TGTGAAGAGTTTATGAACGTGGATAAGGTCATCATCTTCGTAGCTGTCATCATTTTATTACTGCTTGTCGGGTTTAGAGAGCGGTTGGTAGATGAGGCACATTTGGTGGTAGATTTAGAAGAGGTGGAGGCCGATTCAATGGATGATCAGCTCTCTGCTATCTACTTTCTGCCGTTGTCGCAAGAGGAGCGACAGACAGCCATTCTCAGGTGCGTTGAGGATTTATCATCGCTCCAAGATAGAATTTCAGAATCGCTGTTTGTTAAGTACTTTGTGGATTTCCGCGATGCGATCATCACCCTTCAGCAAGAACTATTTAATCAGCAGTTGTTGTCCAATGGCGCAAGTGATGCGATCGCTTTCTGGACCCTCAATATGCATCGAGTTGCGGCTCATCCGGAATTTCCGCGTGATAAGCTCATCGATTTAGGAAAGTTGATCGATGAGATCTTCTATGAAGACGAGATACAAGCGCTCTTTGCGTTGGACATGGAAGACTATCGTTTTGTCATTGTTGTCACGCCCATAGAAGGCTTTGATGATACAGACGAAAATCGTTTAAAGCGGTTTGCTGATCGTGTGTCTGCTGAGATCTTGGAGGGTGAACCACTCATCGTGCGTATTGACAAAACTGTTTCCAGCAACGAATACTCGGTTGCGATCTAGCTTATTTTTGCCGAGCTTTTCAAAAGACTGGGGGTAGGATTTATGCACAAACGTATCTATCTTTGCTTGTGGCTCTTTTGCATTGTTGGGACATGGGCATTGCTTCCCTATCTCTATCGTCTTGGACTTTTTCATTTAGACGTTCCCTTGTGGAGACTTGCTTTAGGTCTTATTGTAGAGCCTGCTTTACTATTTGGTGTCGCTCTGTGGATCAGCTATAAGATCGTTCCTAAGACGGATTTACAGCCTTTCCGTGCGGATCATTTTCGAAGAGAAGTGTTCTTGGATGGGACTATTGCAGGGGTCTGTGTCGGAATAGGCATTTATGTTTTTGATCAGATATTTGTTCGAGGGCATCCGTGGCCAGGTTATTACCCTATTGCCTGGGAAAATGTGCTTCCATCGCTCTATGGGGGGATTAATGAAGAAGTCTTAATGAGGCTCTTCTTTTTTTCCGTCGTTTACTTCATCTTCTTTAAGATCTTTGGCATAGAGGGCCGACGTCGCTCTTACTTATTATGGACGACAAATGTGATTGTTGCCTTTGCTTTTGGTGCGGCTCATTTACCCGCTCTGCTTAGCATGGAAAGTGCTGGTGCTGCGGAAATCTATTGGAAACTACTCTATAATGGCGTAGCAAGTCTTGCATTTGGCTGGCTTTATTGGTCGAGAAGCCTCTGGGTAGCTATGTGGGCTCACTTTGTCGCTGACCTCATTATTCATGTCTTTTTGTCGTTTTGAATCAGTGTAACATAAGGATGCCTTTATGAAACTCAATGAACTAGAGATTAAGATTCACTTGCCTTCACAAGAAGAGTTTCAACACATCTACACTCTTTGTCAGAGTTATTTTGGCCCTCCTGTATCGCATGTCCGTCAACTTGATGAATATTTTGATACTTCTGATGGCCAATTGAAGAAACAGGATTTGGTGATTCGAATTCGTTCCATTGGCAATAGTGAGACGGTGGCGTTTAAGAGTCCGCGTGTCTGCCTTCCGGGAGGGATGACAAGCCGGATTGAATTAGAATTTAAGGCTGCTGCTGATCAACAGCCCCGTGAACAGCTGCTACGTCAAGGATTAGCAGTTGCGCAAGCTAGCGAAAAAGAGCGTTGGACATTCGAGCAAGAAGACATAGAGGTTGTCTTAGATCATCTTCCGTTCATAGGCTTTTTTGTTGAGATAGAAGGGCCTACTCAAGAGGCCATTCATCAAATGGTGGCTAAGCTGCAACTACCTCATGGAGCAGGTATCCAACAACACTATGGCGAGTTAACGACGGCAAAATTCGCTGCTCTGGGACTACCGACGACGCACATCATTTCTACCTTCGAGGCAGAAAGAGCATATCAGAGAGTTTGATTGTCTTTTTAGCCGACCTGTTATGGACGATGGACAGCATGGACTTAATGGACATTATAAATTCTTTTTAGTCCATCGTGTCTATTACGTCCATCGTCCATAACAGCAAGCTTACGCCAAGTATCACGAGAATCTTCCTGAGTATATTGTTGAGGGGATTCAACTTTTTGCTAACCGAGAACTTGCCTAATGAAGAAAACTTTGTATGGCGCTGCAGAGCCATACATTGAGAGATACTTCTTTAGGACTTAGGGATGGGTACTTTTCCATTCAGGTATTCTTGTCCGCTCATCGGTTCCGATTCCCCGCTTTCTAGGAAGCAGGTAAAAGAGATGGTGTCGAGATCCACTCCTCTACTTTGAAACCAGCGTAGCATCTCGCGGTTTTCTGCTTCTGTAGGGCGATAATGGCCACTTTTACTGGAGAGATGTGTGATGTTGCCATCGCTATCCGTTTTGATTTCACCTCCAGCCATTACAGCGCTGTCGCCATAGAAGCTGGAGTGATGGAAGACACCTGGAAGGTGGCTGCTACAGTGTAATTGGCTATCGGGGCCTATGACAAAGATCATCCAGCCTTTGCCGCTATGGCCGGTCCACTCTTCTGTGGTGGTAATAGCATCTCCTTGGCGCTGAAGGATACCGCCTGTGACATCAGCGCGATAGTGTTGTCGTTGCTCGGGTGTGAGGCTGACAAAGGGCAGTTCAGCTAACGGATTGAGGACTTGCTGCTCTTTCCATGTTTCAAAAGGCAGTGTTGTGTGAATGGCTTGCCACCTTGCGTGCAATTGTTGTTGCTTGTCCTCTTTCCAGGCTTCAAAGCTAAGAGGTGCGACACCGCTCTTGCTCATGGCATACGTGTATTGTTGCTGTTCAATGTGGCGGACGAAGGCTTCGTCGGAGGTATCAACAGGATGACTGGCGAGCCATTGCTGTTTGGCCATCCATACCATATTGTCTAAAGATGAGCCTGATGCGGTATTACTGTCGAATACTAGCTTGTCTAGTTCACGAAATAACGCATCATCGACATCGTCGTGTATAAAAAGCCCTTCTGTTTTTTCGGGTTGTTCTTTCCAGTAGCTTCGTCTGCCTTCAATTTCCCTTTGGAGCCACTGGTCGAAGGTCTGTTCGGGCTTTCCTTCGCTGCGTCTCTGTTCATTGCTTTCTCGCCACATCTC
>CAMFKD010000258.1 GCA_945957095.1 uncultured Chlamydiae bacterium | reverse complement strand
GAGATTCCTCTACGTCTCGTGGGCTCGGAGATGTGTATAAGAGACAGGCTCTCAAATGCTCTCAATAGCGACTGCTCTAAAATTTACGTTATCACCCAATTCCTCTCGACCTCATTGCATCAACATATTTACTCTACCTACCATCCCCAATCTCTCCGCAACCATTCTATCGATGTGTTAGCAGCCGAACAGAAGCCAAACAGCACAGAATGGTTTCATGGTACCGCAGATGCTGTGCGTAAAAATCTCGAGTACATTGTTGATACTCCAGCAGACTACTTCTTAATTCTCTCTGGCGACCAGCTCTATCAGATGAATTTTCAGCCGATGTTTGAGTTTGCATTAAAGAGCGACGCCGACCTCGTCATCGCTGCCTTGCCAGTCGATGCCGCGACAGCACCGCGGATGGGAATCTTAAAGGTTGATCCACAAGCTGCTATCACTGACTTCATCGAGAAACCACAAGATCCTACTATTTTAACCCACTTTCGCTGTCCTCCGGCCCTTCTAGAACTGTTAGGCCACACCCAAACACAACAACCCTTCTACCTAGGGTCGATGGGCATCTACCTGTTTAAGAAAGAAGTGCTGCTGCAGCTGTTACAAGAAGATCCCAGAGAAGACTTCGGTAAACACCTGATTCCTACCAAAGTGGCTCAAGGTAATGTCTCTGCCTATCTTTTTGATGGTTATTGGGAGGACATCGGCACCGTCGAATCATACTATCATGCCAACATCGCGTTGACGCGACCGGAGCCTTTTTTCAACTGCTATGACCAAGAAAATCCTCTCTACATGCATTGTCAATGCCTTCCAGCTCCCAAAGTGTTCGACACACGGATTGCTCATTCCATCCTCTGCGAAGGCTCCATCGTCGAAGCACAAGAAATCAAAAATAGCATTTTAGGCCCGCGTTCCATTGTGAAGCCAGGGACGATCATTCACGATGCCTACCTCATCGGCAATGACCACTACAGCTCGCCGTCAGCCGCTGAAGGCAAAGCCGAGCCCTACCAAATTGGAAGAAATTGCAAAATTGAGCGCGCCATCATTGACTCCGATGTCCACCTAGGTGATAATGTTCACCTGATCAACAAACGTAAACTGAAGCACTTCGATGGCGACCACCTGTACATCCGCGATGGCATCATTATCGTCACTCGCGGCGCCCGTATCCCCGATGGCTTCGTCCTCTAACATCTCCTAGGATCTTGATGGCTATTTGGGCGATTGCTGACCTCCACCTGTCCTTTGGCGTACCGGATAAAGCGATGGACGTCTTCGGTCCACGCTGGCATCGACATGCCGAACGGGTAAAAGAGAACTGGCTAGCTAAGATCAGTGAAGATGACTTAGTCCTTATCGCCGGTGACATTTCCTGGGCTAAGGCCACCGCCGATGCCCTCCCAGATCTCACATGGATCCATGAACTGCCTGGCACGAAGGTCATGATCCGCGGCAACCACGATTACTGGTGGGACTCCCTCAAAAAGCTAAAAGAGATCCTTCCCCCTTCTATCCATGTCATCCAAAATAACGCCTTTGAGTGGCAAGATGTCAGCATCGGAGGCTGCCGATTATGGGACACAGCGGAGTATAGCTATGACGATGACGTCGAGTATATGGAAACTTCACTGACAACCAAGCCTTTTATCGAAGAAGATATCGCCGCTGCTGAGAAGATCTTCATCCGTGAGCTGGCACGCCTGGAAATGAGCTTAAAGTGCCTTAACCAGAAAGCGCGCCTCCGTCTAGTAATGACACACTACCCACCGATAGGGCCTGATCTAAAACCCTCTAGAGCCTCTAAGCTGATGACAGACTACCATGTCGATGTCTGCGTCTTCGGCCACCTGCATAATGTTGTCGAAGGCAACCTACCCCTCGGCACCCAAGATGGTGTCCGCTATATCCTGACCGCCTGCGACTACATCAACTGCGATCCTGTACGCATTGGGTAGAAAAGGCAGATTCGCCTTTCTATGCCTCCTCAAAGCAGACTTTTACTGAGAATTTACCACAGAGCCCACCGAGATCACAGAGAGACTTTTGTAAATTCCTTCTCTGTGATCTCAGCGGGCTCTGTGGTAGACTTCACCTTTTGTCGTTCACCTCATTACGTCCGTGTGTCTCTTGTCTACCGAATGGGACAAGCGCCTGTGGCACAGCTATGATCTTCGACTAACTCATCGCGCATCTCGATGCCGGCATAGTTGACAGGACGGAGACGTGCGATATACTCGTCGTAGATTTCTTTCGTCACCACCTCTTGCGGCAAGAAGGCGTAACCGAGGTCTTCGGCATTCTTCGTCGGGTCGTTGCGGAACAGGAACGAGACACCGACGTAGTTGTCCCAATGCTCTTCAAACCAGTCGACGATATCAGGCACTTCTGAAGGGTCGTAGGAGATGGTCACAGAGACGTTTTGTTCGCACCACGTCTCCATAAACATGCGGTACACTTCAAGCTGATGGACAGCTGACTCGAGGTTAACTTCCACCTCTTCTACCTTGCCATCTTTACGCGTCACTGTGGTTCTAGAGAAAGGAACGCTCTCATACTTGACAGGGAACTTGACAACGACTGACTCCGATTCATAAGGTTTTTCGAAGACAGTGTAACCGGCCTCCTCGAAACGTTGCACCATCGGGTCATGCTTAGAGAAGGTGATGTTATTGAAGATGTACTTGCCCAGAGGCACGTGGATGCCTTCTGGCACCTCACCCCACTGCTCAGTACCCATAATCTTGCTAACGGTACCGCTAGGTTTGATGCAGGTGACGTTTTTGGGGAGAGGCGAATTGAGCTCATGGGCCATGCTGTAGGCAGCACTAACGGTAATGTTGCGCATGCGCTTCAGGTCGTAGCGGGTGAGGTCTGGGCGCGCTGCGAGGCCAGTCAAACCCACGCCGCACAGATGCAAGAATTCGTTGTTGAGATGCCATGCCTCCTGCAGGATCTCATCGCGGAGGTTCACCAGCGTCTGGCGGTAGTTCATACGTCCGGCAAGGTAGAGGGCGCGTTCAAGACCTACCTTGTCACCACGGAATGCGAGGACGTTGACTTCGGTCAAGTTACAGAAGCTCTTGTTACCCAATAGGATTTCGACACAGGGGTTGCATCCCTTAAACCAGGGAGCGCGCCGCTCTGCTTCGCCGGCGTTGATGAAACCTGGCTCGGAGCCACCTGAATCAAGCATCAGCTGAAACACTTTCTCCAGCTC
>CAMFKD010000257.1 GCA_945957095.1 uncultured Chlamydiae bacterium | reverse complement strand
GTGATGTACCACTCCAAGCTGCTAGGAGCCATGAGGCCAATACGTTGACCACCAGACATACCGTGCGCCACAAGCCCACGAGCTAACTGTATCACGCGACGGTGAAGTTCACCATAAGTCAGTGTTTCAACCTGCTGAGCCCCTATCCAACGCAAAGCAGGCCTATTACCCTTTGGTCCTAACGCATCAACGACATCGCTAAGTGTTGCTATCGTATCCATGACCGAGAGTTTTACCCGAAAGCACTGATTCAAGAAAGCACTATTTCGCGTTCGATTAACGAAACACCAAGCCATAAAAAAGAGAAGTGTGATGGATGATGCATTTGTTCAGAAGTCTCTTTGTGAAAAGGAGAATGGACGGGTTAACACAGAGGGGGAACAGACGCATCATCCATAATCCACCACACTTCTGCTTCTTCTCTCTCTCCATTGTTTTTTTTGACAAGAATTCAAATAGACAGCTAAAACGATCCTTTTGATGGAGGAGACAACTCTATGGGTAATCGTAAGGTATATCGCTATCTCGCAACATATATCACATCCGCACTGCTGATTTTGTGCGGCACTATTCATGCCAACCCCTTGGCTAGCATCAAAGCAGCTGGCATGGGAGGCGCTTGCGTCGCCTATGGGCAGGATAGCTTAACCGCTTACTTCAACCCTGCTACTGCCATCATGGTATGCACTAGCAGTGACCTGGGTTTGTCAACCTGCTATGAAAACCGCCATATCGATCTCTGGAACCGTACCGGCAACGCGCAGTCCGGAGAGTTCAACACCATCCATAACTGGGATTTCTTCGGTCAAGCTGGCCTCAACGTCCGCACTGGCTGCTGTAACGAATGGGCCTTTGGTGTGCAGTGGAATAACTACGACCTCATCCATAACCACTATGGTACGCCTATCGTCGACTTCTCTGGTGGTACAGCTACAGCGCCTTTAGGAACCCCTTTAAAGTTTGAAAACCGCACCGAAGTGTTATCGTGCACCACTGCCTATCATATCGGTTGGGGACATACCGTCGGCGTAGCCGCCAACTGCTACTTCAGCTGGCTGTCAGTGCGCGGTTTTGAAAAGCTGGCTTCTTCAACATTCTCTCTCTACCCTAATCACGTGACCAACAAAGCAACCGATTACTCCCATGGCGTCGGTGTCACTGCAGGGTGGCTAGGGCAGTTCTTCTGCGACGATAGTCTTACATTGGGCTTTTCTTATAGCCCTCGTGTCGGCATGACACACTTTGACAAATACATTGGTCTGCTGGCTACCCACTCTATCGATATCCCAGAAACCTTCCGTTTCGGAGGTGCTTGGGTGGTGGCTCCTTGCCTGACCATTGCCGGCGATGCCGAGTTCCGGCGCTACTCCAGAGTGCGTACTCTCTCCAATAACTTCCCCTATTCCACGACAGGGCGGATCACGACTCTGTTTGGTGACGAATATGGCCCTGGCTTTGGATGGAACGACCAGTGGATTGCTAGAGGTGGCTTCGCGTGGCAGCCATGGCAGTGCTTGGTCTTGCGTGCAGGTTACCGTTACGAACAGTGTCCCATCCGCCGCAGTGGTAAGGAAGCAACAGCTCTCAATATCACAACAATTGATGTTGTGCAAAACTACGCAACCTGCGGTTTTACTTACTGCTACTGCCCTTGCTTTGATATCTCGTTCTTCGGAGAGTATGGTGTCATCGATCAGCGAGTTGGAAAGCTCCCTGAAATCGATGAAGGGACACAATTTGTTGGCGGCGACATCAAATATCGCGCTTACACGGTATCTCTGGGAGTAGGCTGCGGCTGGAACTATTAGAGACTGAAATAGTCGCGGAGATATTTCTCGCCAACATCACTGAACAGAGTGAGGATATGGCGCACATCAGGATAGCGTTGACGCACCTGCTGCACGGCAATCCAGTTGGCGCCGGAGCTAGGTCCAACAAAAAAACCATAATCTTGTGCTAAGCGGCGCATTGTCGCAATGGCTTCGCTACCGGGAACAGCTAAGACTTCCGTGACATGCTTTCTGCCCGACTCATAGAGGGCAGGGACAAACCCGTCTGAAATGCCTTCGATAGGGTGGTGTGCGACCATACCAGTGCGGATGGTAGGGGATTCGGCAGGCTCGACTGCAAAGAGCTTTACATTGGGATTGTGGCGTTCTCGCAATGCCTTCCCCAAGCCCATCAGAGTTCCCCCTGTTCCTACCCCTTGGATGATCGCATCTATGGTGACATTTTCAGGCAGCTGTTGCAATATCTCTGCGCCTAGCCAAGTGCTGTTTTCTTCAATATTCCAGGGATTTTCAAACTGCCTAGGACAGTAGTAACCCTTCTGGCTTCCTAAGTCCTTAGCTATCTTCACCGCCTCAGCAACCCTAAACTCTGGCACTAAGCGTACTTCAGCACCATAAGCCCTAGAAATCTGAATACGTTCGCTAGAAAAGCCCTCAGGCATGACGACAATCATTTTGTAGCCTTTCGCAGCAGCGACCATCGCTAAGGCATTGCCCATATTACCGCTCGTCGCTTCAACAATCGTATCACCGGCTACAAGTGACTTTTCACGTTCAGCTCGTTCGATACTATACTTGGCATAGCGATCTTTAACAGAACCGGAGGGATTTAAAAATTCGCACTTAACGAAAACGCCATCCAAATAAACCAGCGGCGTGTTGCCAATCGCCTGTAGGATGCTTCCAACCATGATGTTCACCTCAAGCTCACCATATGGTAGGGCTGATTTGAAGTATAGACTTTATGGTCTTAGTAGATCTAATGGTCTAAAAGCCTCGTTGCGGGGCTAGGCGAAAATAAACCATTGTTTTTTTTCAAGACTTGCTGATATGGAAACTTCTTTGTAATCAAGGACATCTTAGTATGAAACTTACCAGACTCATTGCCATCCACGCCATCCACCTCTGCGCTGCTCTCTTCCCACTGACATTTGCAGAAGCAACCACCGTAGAAGTACGTGGAGACATCTTTTATCATGCCTCCCACAAATTCCGTCGCATTTATGGCAGCTGTGCTCCAGACGTTCAGATTGAAGTGTCGACTCCAATCAATCCAAATGGCTTGGATGTATGGGGAAACTTCAGTTGGTCTTCAACTAGTGGAGGCTGTAGTTGCTCGGACAGTGATACCACAATGCGGATCTATAATGGCAGCGCTGGGGTCAAATACACCCTTCCTGTCATGTTTCAAGAAAGCAACCTCTATGTTGGAGTTGGTGTCAGCCTTTCTGC
>CAMFKD010000256.1 GCA_945957095.1 uncultured Chlamydiae bacterium | reverse complement strand
CGAAGCGACGCGCACGGCGTGGCTGATAACAGCCTAGATGCTGAAGCATATTCCAGACCATTTCGACCATTTCATTCACAACTGGACGGTGCAAAAAGCCTGCACGTCCGGCTAAACTGGCATGGCTCGGAAAACGTTGATGTTCATCGCGAGTTGGTACCACAAGCTCTTCCCAGCGCGTCAACATAAAGAATGTTGAAGCTACGCAATCCAAGCCACAATAGATATGGGTTGGCGATACCTCACAGCACCCATCACCGAAGATTTGAGGGATATCCCTCTCTGGCGTGAAAGGTAACGCAACCCTCAACACCGCCTGCGGTACATGTTCGGCTAACAAATACCCTTGGCTATCGTTAAAACGTGAAAAAAAGGCGTCGCTTATATCAAGGGAATGGCCATTCTCCAGTGTCAGACGGTAGCAGGAAATGGATGCATCAATGGATAGGTTATAGTGCAGCCCTAGCAACTCACTCAATAAGACAGACAGTGCATAGCTTTTTTCCGGAACAAAGCCAGGCGGAATAGTCACTTGAATCATCAGGTACCTATCATCTCAATTTACCACATCCCTTAGTATTTGAGAAAAACCTGATAACACATTATTAAGACAGATGTAAACAATAGTTAAACCGTACGCGTTCGCGTACGTTAAACCAGAGATGAGCATGACGGTCAGATCTATCTTCTTGTATTTCATGGTGATACTCTTTAGCTACTCCAATCCGGCAGAAGCTGTCCATCATGACCCCTTCATCATTACTGCTATTCCTAAAGCGGGAACACATTTGCTGACAGATTGTATCCAATTACTGACTGGCAAAGGAACAATTGGGCTGATCGGAGGCTCTGCCGACGATTTTGCGCGCTCGCTGACCTTAGCAGAAGAAGGACAAGGTATCTTGAAGGTCCATAACTACAGCGGAGACTTTGCCTCGACCCTGGGACAGCATGGGTACAAAAATCTCTTCATCTGTCGGGACCCTAGAGATGCTTGTACTTCTCTCGTCTTCTATTTAGATGGAATGACAGGCACCCAGCGCGATTTTTATGTCGTTTCGGAGGATTGGGATACACTAACATTCGACGAGAAGCTGATGACAGTGATCACGGGGAATAGATGCCCATCCTATTTATCAACCTGGTATGAGAATGTGATGCCTTGGGCAGACTATCCCGATACACTGGTGGTGAAATTTGAAGCCCTCATTGGTTCTAAGGGAGGCGGAAACGATGACGTGCAGTTAGGAACATTAATCGATATTGCGCTATTTCTCCACATGGAGGTTGGCTATGCGACCATCTATGACACTGCAAAACGGCTCTATAGCCCCAAATCTAAGCCAAAACCAGAAGTAGCGCCAGATTTCATCCCTGGGCAAATCGGCAACTGGAAGTACTTCTTTAAGGAAGAGCATAAGCAAGCTTTTAAGCGCTCTTACAACCACCTTTTGACGCATTTCGGCTATGAAAGGAACGATCGCTGGTGAGTTAGCAGCAAAGATCCCGCAAGGCTATGAGCCCCTGTAACATGCGCGAGTGCACCTTAGTGACACAGAAATAGGGCACTTGCGTTGCCCCAAATTTGCGATAAGAACGTTCTACTCCTTCGACCATACTCCCTTCAAAGTCAAATCGAAGCACACGTCCTGACAGCATTTGAATCGCTCTCCAGACAAGCAAACTAAATGAGCCGCTGTTACGGTAGTCGGGATCTATCGCACTAATCAGATTATAACCGCTGTGGCAATCCCACACTATGAACAAAGCGCTGTGAACATTACCTAGACCATCTACAGCATATATTGTTCGTCCCTGATCGCGCTTGTAAACAACCTGATAAAGACGATTAAACAATTCCATTGAATAACTGATGCGCTTCCCTTGTTTCTGCAAAGCCAGTCGATGGTAGTTGTAAAAGTCCTCAGCGCTCAGATCCATATGGATCGTCACCTGCTTGGTCGCTTTGTTGATATCATATTTTTTACCGTAATCAAACGCCTTAAAGACAGCCTGGGGGTTGGAGATATCCTCAATCGCATAGGTATAACGTGTTGTCTGCCTGTAGTCTTGCCAATGAAAGGGCAACCAGTTGGTGACAGATGGATGAAAGTGCTGCTTGAACATGGCACAAGCTGGAAGTTGTTCAATCAACTCCGAAAGAACTGCCTTTTCATGGCTGTACCTATTGTTCAGACCGACAATTCCGTGATAAGAGATCCGAGGCCCTAACAACTGCGTCAAGAGAGGCATCGTCAACAGCTGAAAGCCATATTGCCGCTGGGGATAATAGGGCATAGAACCCACCACCTCTCCATTTTTCTCAACAAGGACCGCATCCCATTTTTCTGCGCCACAAACAGCATCTAGCCAAAAGGCCTGGGAGAACAAATGAATGTCTGGGTCCTGTTCACAATGCTCTCGATATCTTTCTACTGTTGTGGACATCTAACAGAGCCTATTTTTGACGTATAGCACATTATGAGTTGTTACCTCACCATTCTTCCATGTGTCACGGCGCAGCTCTTTAAATCCACATCTGTGGATGATACGTTCCACCTCTCCATTGCTGCACAACTGATTAATCTCGATCACTAGAGATTGCACACGAGTATCTCGCAGCACATCCTCGGCTGAAGCGACAATATCCTTTTCTAATCCATCCACATCGATCTTGATATG
The DNA here is from genome assembly GCA_945957095.1 of uncultured Chlamydiae bacterium. Lineage (GTDB taxonomy): Bacteria > Chlamydiota > Chlamydiia > Chlamydiales > JAJFMA01 > CAMFKD01. The sequence continues at coordinate 563 of CAMFKD010000256.1, read as the reverse complement.
ATTGGGAAAGCGCATACCTTTTTGCTGAACAAAATGATCTAAAGAAAAGGTCACGATCCCCTGTTGATGTCTAGAAATAAAAGATCTGCCCTCGCTAATAGGAATTGTTAAGGCATGGCAAGCCGACCCTAGTTCTAATGAATTCAAGTGAAACTGATCGATACCATCTTTTGCCCCAACAGCAGCACAAATAGGCACAATTTGTTGCGATAATCCGTTAAGCTGAATGTTGCGGTTCAGCTTATAGAAATTCCCAGCTTCAGGCTCTATGGCGTAGACAAGACCTTGCCTCTGTTTCTCCTTCATCCGTTTAGCGATTAACAATGCATAAGCTCCTACATTTGCGCCTACGTCATAGACGCAATCTTCAGGTTGAATGACCTGCTCGATCCAGTGAAGCGTACTAGGTTCACCTAAATAAGAGCCAACAACTCTAAGCTCATATTCTGGCCAACTATCAACCAAAAACTGAATCGAATGCCCACCTGCAGAGGCTGTGCAGACAAAGCGTTTGTTAAAACGAAGATGAAAATCAATCCAGAGGCGCTTCATACGCCGTAAAT
>CAMFKD010000255.1 GCA_945957095.1 uncultured Chlamydiae bacterium | reverse complement strand
GCTACTTCGTAGCAGCACCCCTGGCTACATAAAGTTTCACTGCTTCGCAGAGAGGATACAATGACCTGGTTTGGTCTGTAAAAGATTTCTCTCTCCTGAATCCTGCCCCCCCTCATTCCTTAAGTTGACAGCATTGGGTGAACATGTACCTTAGAATAGCTATATTGCTATAGCATTCTCATCAAATCGAATTATAATTTGACTTATTTTTCTTTTTGCTATAGTATAGCCACTTTGTCAATAATCTTTAACAACAAATGGATGTGCTATTATGGTAGACTTTACAATCGAAAACCAAAACACACAAGCAGCGCTTCCACAGCAGATGCGAGTGGCGCAATACAAAAAAACAGACTCTTCTAGATCCTGGTTGTCGAAAATCGTAGCATCCACCTTCGACACATGCAGTCGTCACTCCTACCTCATAGGCGCAACTGTCATGCTATTGTTGCTGCCTGCTGCGCTGGCGCAAACCCCATCCATCTTCGCTCCAAACGGAGAGACAGAAGGCGAAACGTGTTCTCCATGCGTTGAACCTGGGAGATACGACGGAGTATGCTGCGATGGTCAATTTTTTGGCGAGCGCACCATCTATGCTGCCGATGGTTCCCGTCTTATATCGGCGCTCAATGACTTCCAGACAACCCTGCTCTCTAAGTTCCATGATCTCGCTAAGAGCTTGGAGAATTCGGGGCACATTTTGGATGCTATAGTAACGACTCAGTTAGACGAGGTGTATACCCGCCTTAACTCTCATAGCGACGACTAGCAAGACCCAAAAGAGACCGACGTAGTCGACCTGTACATGTTCATCTATATTCCGATTCGTGCCCGCGTCCGTGTGCGTGCCCAGGCCCATAAATCGGGCACGGGCACGCACACGGGCGCGGGCACGAAAAAACTACCCCATGAACATATACGTCGACCTGTATCACTTCCTTACACTTGTTGAGGCTTTATGTCTATTCAAAGCCTCGTTGTGCGCTCCTTGGGTTCACACGTTTTTCCATGGGAAAATGTGTTAGTCTAACACGTTTTTCCATGGAAAAAAGTGGACATCTAACACGTTTTCCTAAGGAAACATTGTAAAATAAGACATCCCCTCCTATGCTAAAAGCATGGAACGAGACATTTATCAACATCTCGCCGAATGGAAGCGATCACATCGCCGCAAACCATTAGTACTGAATGGAGCACGTCAGGTTGGGAAAACCTACGCATTGCGGCACTTTGGTAAAAATGCCTACGAAAGTGTCGTCTATCTAAACTTCGAGAAAGATGAGAGGCTAGCGAGCTACTTTGAAGGCTCACTAGATCCTAAAGAACTTATCCGGCTGATCATGATACATGCAGCCATAGACATAGAACCAGAAAAGACCTTGATCATCTTTGATGAAGTACAAGAGTGTCCCAGAGCACTGAATAGCCTTAAATACTTTTGTGAAGAAGCAAGCAACTATCACATCGCAGCTGCCGGATCATTGCTTGGGGTGAAGACTGCTGGTGAAAGGGGTTTTCCCGTAGGTAAAGTAAATTTTCTTCATCTCTCGCCCTTAACCTTTTTTGAATTCCTAACAGCTCTAGGACAAGGTAGAACGCGTCAGCTGTTGGAAGAATATTCATCATTCGAACCGCTACCCAGCGCGATTCATGATAAGCTAATCCAATTGTTAAAGGTTTACTTCTTTGTCGGAGGGATGCCAGAAGCCGTTGTAGAATATGTTAAAACGGAAAATATGGATGCTGTTCGAGATATTCAACTAGAAATCCTCAATGCTTACGAAAAGGATTTTGCAAAGCATGCTCCTCCTCATGAGATCATGAAAATCACAACGGTGTGGAGAGAAGTACATCGTCAGCTAGCCAAAGAGAATAAAAAATTCATTTTTTCTGCGATACGTAAGAGTGCACGAGCACGCGACTATGAGGACGCTATTCAGTGGTTGCTCGATGCAGGATTAATCCATAAGAGTTGTCGAGTGGAAGCTCCAAAATTTCCTCTCAGTGCTTATGCTGAAAGCAATATATTCAAACTATTTTTATTCGATATTGGTTTATTGGGAGCACAGAGTCATCTGTCTGCAAAAGTAACCATAGAGGGCGATCAACTCTTTACGGAGTTCAAAGGAGCTCTAACCGAGAACTTCGTTGCACAAGAACTCACCGCTAACGATAAGTCAGCGCTCTATTATTGGATGAGTGAGGGGACTGCAGAAGTAGATTTTCTTATAGAAGAAGATCATGCCATTTACCCCCTCGAGGTAAAAGCAGGGGCAAGCCAAAAGAAGAAAAGTCTTCTCGTATACAATCAAAAATACCAACCGTCCAAACTCGTACGAGCCACAACAATGAACCTCAAACATGATGGAAGCATCTACAACTATCCATTATATATGGCCAGCAATCTATTCAATAAACGATGATGAAGAGACTGTTTTTTGGGCTGGCGGTAGAGGCTCCTTGGCCAGTGTCATTGCCAGAGGGGCGTGTACTCACCCCAGAATGCCGTCATATGACGTTGGCATTCCTCGGTAATGTCTCGTGGGCTGATGTAGAGGCTCTCTTGCCTACGCTTCCGCTGCCACAGCTGAAAGTCGGTGTGGCTGGCCATGCTGATCGGTCTCTATTGTTGCCTCCAGCCCATCCTCATGTCGTGGCATGGCATGTGCAGTGGCGTGGAGAGGCAGCAACGCGGCTGCTGACCTATCAGCAGGAACTAGTGGCTTTTCTACGTGCGGCTGGCTATCACCTCGACAGTAGACCCTTTCTACCTCACGTCACCATGGCGCGTTCACCCTTTGATACCCACGCATGGCGCAAGGCGTTTCACCCTATGCCTATGGTCAGTCATACTGTCCATCTCTATGAAAGTGTTGGAAGTCTCAACTATACATCTCTCTGGAGCCATCATCTCTTATCGCCTATTGAAGAAATCAGCCATACCGCCGACGTCGCGTTTCGCATCCGTGCGGAATCGATGCAGCAGCTAGGGATAAACGCACAGATAGCTCTGTGCTTTATGATGCCGGGTCTGCTGCCTTACCTCAATGAGATGTTTCCCGATATCTCATTAGAAGATATCGTCATCTCACTCAATGACAGCATCACGAGGGCCGATAGTGAACTAGGGTGTCCATTGAAAGCCGTGAGTTTTCACGGCGATGTTGTAGCTGGTCCAGAAGGTGTGATCACATGGGAGATGGTTGTCGATGTTTAACCTTGAGAAGATGGGACCTGCCCTCTACAAGCT
>CAMFKD010000254.1 GCA_945957095.1 uncultured Chlamydiae bacterium | reverse complement strand
TCGTGCTATTTGGCTTGGGTACCTATCCGGTGGTGCTACGCGCTGTCAATGATCCGGCTCTGAGCCTGACCGTCTTCAATGCCTCGTCGTCGGCGTTGACACTGGAGATCTTGCTGATGATGGCAATAGTGGGGATCCCGATGGTGGTGGCCTATACCGTCAGTATCTATTGGATTTTCCGCGGCAAGGTACGCATGGATGATCATAGCTACTAGTGATAGCGGATGCCGCGGACATGCTGGATGTAGTGCCAGGGGTGGTGACTGACGAGATAGAGTTGCTCAGCAGTGAAGTGAGGCCAGTAGCAGTAGTGTTCACAGGGCAGAGGAATAGCCGTCCAGCATTTGCAGCGGCGGCAGCTGCCTCCGCGCTTGTGACGTTGTTTGGCGGACAGCTGATAGCGGTCATAGGTGGCGAACTCTTCGTCCTCCAGCTCGTCGTTTCGATTTGCAGCGAAGCTGTTCCCAGGTCCATACTCGTTGGGATTGACGCCGTAGCCAGCGCCGTAGGCACCCCCTCGGAAACCGTGGCCGCCTCCGGGGTTATGGGCGCTACCTCCGCCAAAGCCTCCGCCTCCTCCGCGACCACCTCCACCACCATGACCACCTCCGCCTCTAGCGTGTAGGGGGCTGGAAGCAAGCATTGCAGCAGCTATCGTCAAGGTAAAGACAAACAGGCGTGTAGCAGTTAGCATGGTAGATCTCCGTTAGAACTTGACTAAAGCGGACTGCACCATTATTCGTCAATTCTTAGTCGCTGGCTTTGCGGCGTTCGCGTCTGGCGCCAGCAGCAGCGTAACGGCGTTGCTCTTCGGCTGTTTCGGGGATGATAGGGGGCACTTTGGCGGGTTTGAAATCGTCGTCGACAGCGACGAAGGTGAAGTAAGCGGAAACGATATGGTGCTTTTCACCGGTCTTATAATCTTCTGCAAAGATCTTGATGCCGATCTCCATCGAGGAGGTCCAGGAGCGGTTCACAGCCGCTTTGATGACTAAGATATCCCCTCTTTTGGCAGGGGCGCGGAAGTGCATGGAATCAACCAAAGCCGTGACACACACTTTTTCCGCGTGACGCTCTGCCACTACGGATGCTGTGCGGTCGGCTAGGCCCATCACGATGCCACCAAACACGGTACCGTGCGAGTTGAGGTCGTTAGGGAATATTTTATAGCATTGGTCTTCAATGGCGGTTTGCTTGACCGTTTTGGGAGCTAGAGACATGATTCCTCCGTTAGACCCTCCTTTTATCTATCATTAGGTCAGTAAAAGTAAAGGAATTCACATCAAAAAGGCCCTGGTCGCTTAGTTTGAGCGATGGGATAACCAAGAGTGCTAAAAAGGAAAGGCTCATAAAAGGAGCTTGTAACGAGCTCCCAAGTCTTTTGGCATAGGTGTCGACAGCTTCATAGTCTTTTGCCACTTGCCATCCATCGCCTGGGCTCATCAGCCCTGCTAGCGGCAAAGATAGCATAACTGTCTTATCGGGTCCTACGGCGGCGATGCCGCCCTGAGCCTCTATCACAGCGTTAATGGCGTCGCATAGCTCCTCGTCAGAGCAGCCAACAGCGACGATGTTGTGTGAGTCGTGGGCGATGCTAGACGCTAAGGCTCCTTTCTTCAACCCCACATTTTTGACGAAGGCGACGGCTGGCTTGGCATCGCTGTAGCGGTTGACGACGGCAAGCTTGAGGATGTCGTTGGGGACATCTGGAACCACTAGCCCTTCCTTTACCTTAGCAGGAACGATCGCTTCGCTAGTGACGATCTGGCCGTCGAGCACTTCGATGACGCGCAACATCTCTCCAGAGGCCGCGATGGCAAAGTCGGAAGGCGTTTTGGGCGATGTATGAAAGTGATTTAGGGTGTCGACGTCGACGTGCGGAATCAACGACATGCCGTTATCAGCAACCAGTTGGCCATTGATGTATGTCTGCAGGACCTCGAAGGTATGGAGGTCTTTCAGCACGATGAAGTCAGCATTATCGCCTTGACGCAGCTGCCCAACTTCAAGATGGTAGTGTTCGATGGGTGTTAAACAAGCTGCCCGCAGCACATTGAAGAGGTCGTGGCCTTTATCGCAGACAGCGCGTTTGACAAGCAGATTGATGTGTCCTTGTACTAGCTCGTGGGGGTGCTTGTCATCGCTGCAGAACATGACCTTATTGGGATTGGACCGGATGATAGGATGCAGCTCTTCAAAGTTCTTGGCGGCGGATCCTTCTCGGATGAGGATCATCATGCCATAGTGTACCTTATCGATCGCTTCGGAGAGCATGAAGCACTCATGATCGGTGGTGATGCCAGCTTCGGCATAGCGGCACGCCTCTTCGCCGTGCAGGCCAGGCGCATGGCCATCGATGGGGCGGCCTAGTGCTTTGGCGACGGCAAGCTTCTCCATCACATCGGGTTGCTTATGTAGAACGCCTGGGAAGTTCATCATCTCGCTGAGATATTTGAGGCCATCTTGGGTCAGCAACGTGCGGATGTCGTCGGCGGAGATGACAGCGCCAGCTGTCTCAAAAGCAGTAGCTGGTACGCAAGAGGGTGCGCCGAAGTAGAGGTGGAACGGGACCTTTTTGGCGTTGTCGATCATGAAACGGATGCCTGCTAGCCCCAAGACATTGGCGATCTCATGGGGGTCGGATACCGTGGCTACGGTACCATGGATCACGGCTAGGCGCGCAAACTCCGATGGGGCGAGCATAGAGCTTTCGATATGGACATGGGCATCGATGAAACCAGGCAGGATGTAGCGTTGGTATGTCTTACCAGGTGTTGGCATCACACTTATGATGCGTCCCCCTTCGATCACAACCTTCCCCGGGTAGATCTGCCGCTTCGGGATATCGACAATATTTCCAGTGACCTCAATAGTAGCCATCACACCCTCCGCTTTATTTTTAGGCTCTATTCACCTTTTGGGTCAACATAGGTAACACGGAATACCTCTTGAGCTTTTCCCTCTGATACGAGACAATAGAGAACCATTGTTAAACGGAGGGAATTGCCATGAAACGTGTCGTTGCGATGGTCATATTGTATATGATCAAGATGATGCTCTGGCTTCGCTATCGTGTTCACTATAAAGGGGTAGAAAACCTCAATCCCGATACATTAAAGAAGCCGGGGGGCATTCTATTTTTGCCTAACCATCCGACCATTGTGGTGGATCCTAGCTTAGTGGTGATCGGAATTTATAAGAAATTCCCCATTCGGCCGATGATTGTCGAGTACATGTACTATTCCCCTGGTGTGAAT
>CAMFKD010000253.1 GCA_945957095.1 uncultured Chlamydiae bacterium | reverse complement strand
CGACAAACGCCATCTTGAAAGGCGATCCCAAGCTCATTAACTTCCGCTATTTCTTCACTCGCAAACTCATGTTTGTCAGCCACTCGGATGCTGTAGCAGCGTTTCCAGGAGGCTTTGGTACCCATGACGAGTTACACGAATGTTTGACGTTAATGCAGACCGGGAAATCGAATATCATCCCCGTGGTGCTGATGGAAGGAGATCGAGGAACCTACTGGCAATCCTGGCAACACTATGTGGACGGAAACCTGCTAGCGCGCGGAATGATCTCGCCAGAAGACATGTCTTTGTACTACATAGCGCCTACCGTTAGCGCCGCTGTCGATCACGTACAGCATTTCTACAGCCGGTTCCATTCCTACCGCTATGTCCGCAACACGCTCGTCATCCGTATCCGCGAACCCATCACACCTGAACAAGTAGACATGCTCAACAGAGAGTTCCCTTCCATAGTCGCATCAGGGGCAATCGAACAGCGCGGCGCCTTCGAAGAGGAAACAGACCACCTCGACTTACCGCGCATCGCCTTCATCCACACACGCCGCAAGTATGCGGTAGTACGTCAACTGATTGATCGCCTCAACAGTTTTTAAAGCGTCACGCCACAGTAATTTCTTTGCAGAGATAGACATCTTGGATGGCGTGAAAGAGTTCGACACCTTCTTTCATTGGTTTCTGAAACGTCTTGCGTCCACTGATCAGGCCCATCCCACCGGCCCGCTTGTTGATGACAGCAGTAGCGACAGCATCGGAGCGGTCATTCTGGCCAGATGCCCCACCGGAGTTGATGAGCCCAGCACGCCCGCTGAAGCCATTGACCACCTGATAACGGCACAGATCAATGGGATGGTTCGTGCACAGCTCAGAGTACATTTTGCTGCTATATTTACCATAACCTTTGGTCACTTTGTTAAGCGCCTCGTAGCCACCATTAACGACTGGCAGCTTCTGTTTGAGGATATCCGCTTGTATGGTAGCGCCTAAGTAGTTTGCCTGGCCTGTCAAGTCGGCACTCTCGTGGTAATCGACATCACCTATCTTAAAATTCTTATTGCGCAGGTAGCACCAGAGCATCGTCGCCATCCCTAACTCATGAGCATGAGCAAAGGCATCGCTGATTTCATGGATCTGCCGTGTGCTCTCTTCGCTGCCGAAATAAATGGTAGCGCCCACAGCAACAGCACCCATATCCCACGCTTGCTTCACATTAGCAAAGAGGACCTGGTCGTAGCGGTTGGGATAAGTCAGAAGCTCGTTATGATTGATCTTCAAAATGAAAGGAATTTTATGCGCATATCTGCGCGCGACAATGCCAAGGCCACCCAACGTCGAAGCCACTGCATTGCATCCCGCTTCAATCGCCAACTTTACGATATTCTCCGGATCAAAGTAGAGAGGATTGGGTGCGAAAGAAGCACCAGCCGAATGCTCCACCCCCTGATCAACGGGCAGAATAGAGAGGTAACCCGTCCCAGCCAATCTGCCATGGTTAAACATGGCCGACAGGGAACGCAGCACAGGAACAGGACGGTCGCTATACATCGTGATCTGGTCCACCCAATTCGGATTGGGAAGGGCCAAACTGCCGCGTGGAATAGCCGTACACGTATGGTTAAGGAGCGATTCCGCTTGAGGACCCAATATGTCTTCGATGTCATTTAGCGATAGTTGTGTACCCTTAGCTGCTGTCAACATCACGACCTCCTATTGTTTCAGCCATTCCTGCTGTTGTTTCACAATTGCCTCTATAGAAAGAATCAAACTTATGCTACACTAACCTCATGTTTACCGGCATCATCATTGGTACGTTTCCTGTCGCTAGCGTCGAGTGGCGCACTGGTAGCGCCCGCTTAGGCGTGGCGGTTACCGCCACCATCATCGAAGATCTGGCTATCGGTGCCAGCGTCGCCGTCGATGGAGTCTGCCTGACAGTAACAGATATAGAGGGCCTAACCCTCTTCTTCGATGTGATTCAAGAAACACTAAATAAGACCACGCTAGATGCTCTGCAGGTAGGACGCCTCGTCAACATCGAACGCTCCCTGCGCTTCGGCAGCGAAGTGGGCGGCCACCTGCTGTCAGGTCATGTTTACGGTACGGGACAGATCGCCAATATCGACCAAAGCCAAGAGAACCACGTGGTGACAGTCTGCTGCCCTCCCGAATGGATGGCTTATCTCCTTACCAAAGGCTACGTCGCCCTAGATGGTGTCAGCCTGACCGTCGTCGATACCTTCGATGAAGGGCGCTTTACCGTCCACCTGATCCCCGAAACATTGCGTCGAACAACCTTAGGATTCAAACAAACAGGCGATCGCCTCAACATCGAATTAGAAAGCCAAACGGTAGCCATTGTTGAGGCTGTACGGCGTCTGACGCCCCAACCCACGAGGCAGTAGAAAGCGTGAGCGGTGTGAACCTCTACTACGATTGTGCAGGCCAAGGCGAGCCCATGCTAGTGATCCATGGAGGCCCAGGTCTTGATTGCGGTTACCTCCAGAGCCCGCTAAAACCACTAAGTGATCGCTATCAACTGTTCTTCTACGATCAACGCTGCCTAGGTCGTTCTGAGGGAGTTCCAACCCCTCAAAACATCACCATTGAAGCTTTTCTTCAAGATATCGAGACGCTGCGTCAAGGGTTACAGCTGGGACCTATCCACCTCGCTGCCCACTCCTGGGGTTGTTTCCTCGCTATGCTATACGCTAGCCAGCATCCAGCTCATGTTCGTTCTATGATGTTGATCAGCCCTGTGTCAGCAACCTACGATGGCATGCTAGCAACCGAACGTCATGCTTTGGCGCGGCTTAACAAGCAAGAATTAGATGCCCTCGCCGCCGTGACTAGCTCTGAGCCATTTCTTGTCGGCGAGGTGACAGCCGTTAACACCTTTATGACAGACTGGTTTCGCCCTTATCTCGGCAATCCCAGCATGGCGTCCCTGCTCAACTTTAGCCTCACGCCACTCACAGCCAAAAACTGGACAAAGGTGAATGCTTATCTCTTGCGACAACTAGGAGTTTTTAACATCCTGCCTCAACTATCTACCATCCAAGCGACTACCACAGTATTCTATGGCGATAAAGACGTCGTCCCTAAAACCAGCGTCAATGCTATCGTAGACGCAATCCCCTCTTGCCAACTTCAGGTTTTGCCTGGATGCGGCCACTTCCCTTTCTGGGAAACACCCGAAGCTCTTTGTTGCTAAGATACGCCGAGCGCAGCGAGGCTTTGGAGTGCGCAAGCTTGCTTGCGCTTTCACTTTTT
>CAMFKD010000252.1 GCA_945957095.1 uncultured Chlamydiae bacterium | reverse complement strand
GATTCCTCTACGTCTCGTGGGCTCGGAGATGTGTATAAGAGACAGGAATTCATGGAAGCGGCCGGCCGCGGTGTGGCTGCTCATGTGCAAGCCTATAGTAAACGTCACCATCTAGACCAAGAGGTTATGTTGCTATGTGGGCATGGCAACAATGGTGGTGACGCTTATGTCGCCGGGCGTTATCTTCTCACACATGGCTACCAGGTGACCGCAGTACAGGTGAAACCGATCGCGGAATGCCGTCCTCTGTGCCGCCATCACCATGATCGTTTTGTTCAGGCTGGCGGACGTGTACTGGACTATCAAACAAATGGTCTCTCTACCTTTCCACGTAATGGTGTAATCGTTGATGGCCTCTTTGGCACGGGATTCTATGGCTTTCTAAGAGATCCCTATGCTTCGTTAGTGCGCAGCGCCAACGCTAGCGGCTGTCCTATTCTTGCCATCGACATCCCATCAGGTCTTGATGGTGAGACGGGTATGGCAGAAGGTCCTGTTATCCAAGCGGAAGAAACGATCTTTCTGAGCCTTCCCAAAACAGGTTTTTTCTTGGTTGAAGGGTGGAACCATGTCGGTATCCTACGAGAGGTGAACATCGGTTTGCCGGAACGCTTTATCGATGAAGCGGAGGCTTGGTTGTGGTTGCCATCGTTAGAACAGCTCTACAGCCTGTTACCGCCTATCCGACGCGACCGCCACAAGTATCAGGCAGGCCTAGTGGTCGGTTTAGCGGGCTCGCCAGGGATGCCAGGAGCCGCTATTCTCTCGTCCTATGCCTCTCTTAAGGCTGGCGCTGGCATCGTCCGTTTGCTACATCCCGACGGCATGCAAGTAGAATTGGCTGCTTGCCCCCCTGAAATTATCCGCCAACCCTATAGCATTCAGAATGTCAAAAGTGTCGTCGACGCCCTCAACGCCGGAACAGCTTCCTTTGTCGGTCCTGGCATGGGCCGCTCCTCCTTAGCACAAGTGTTATTAGAATTGGTGTTGCCGCAGATCGAAAACCCTTGCGTTATCGATGCCGATGCCCTCTATTTGCTTTCTCATGCCGATGTCGAAGTGCCCAAGCAGTGTATCCTCACTCCTCATCGAGGGGAGATGGCGCGGCTCCTGCATCTAGAAGGATATCCAGAGCTTACCGTTGACCTGCTCAGGCAATGTCAACGGTATGCGGAAGACAAACATGTGACGTTAGTCCTTAAAGGAGGACCGGGTTTTATCTTCCATCCAGGTGCCCCCACCTTTGTCAACATCTATGGCGACCCGGGCATGGCGACAGCCGGGAGTGGTGATGTCCTCACAGGTGTCTTAGCAGCGTTGTTAGCAGAAGGGCTCTCTACTCACGCTGCGGCGTTAATAGGAGTGACCCTGCACGCTAAAGCCGGGCAAGCTGCTGCTAGACGATGGAGTTCCCGGTGTATTACTGCCTCCGAAATTAGTAAATGTCTGTTTTTGGCTTTTCTGGAGGGGAGGTCTCTTGGGAGGAGGGGGAGCATAAGGGTCCCCACCGCCTCCTGATGAGCTGCCGCCTCCACCACCCGCTTGGCTAACATCTAAGAGCTTGAACTCGAAGTTCTCTTGTGGAGGCTTTTTCAGCCATGGACGGTAGGACTTGAACTTGCTGAAACGATAAGCTTTGTCATACGGCTCACAGCGCTGGTGATACCATACAGTATCTGGATCCAGCGCATCACTAGCGTAGTAGTGAACATCATTTTCATGCATATGAACGCGGGCGATTGTGCGCGCGTCGATGTATTGGTTAAAGCTGTCGAACTCGATTTCAATGATCAGGTTTTTGGCGTCAAAGGGGTAGTTGTATAAGTCTCTAGACACTACCGGATCCATGTTGATGCGCTCCAACAAACCCTCAACGACATAGACGATCAGGTCTCTAGCTTCATACAGATCCATGACAGCCTGCGTGCGCAACTTCATCCAGATAAACTCCACGTAGTGGTCGTAGAAAGCGCGCGAGTCGGAGAGAAACAGCCTCTTGTACCGCTCCAATTCGTCGCTATAAGAGACGACGATGTACTCAAGCGCTGGGATATTCGGGTATTCTTCCCGTTCTACTACCACATCGTCGCCCCACCAGGGAGCACAGCCCGTCATAGTGGTGAGCAGCAGCAACAGCAGCGTCAATCGTTTCATGGGGAGGACCCTCCGGAACAGCAATAATAGTAAAGACGCTATCCTAAGCGTTTTTGATGTTATTTGGAAAGGGACCACTCGCGATACCACCTAACAAAACGCGGGATTCCCTCTTCCAACGTTGTCTTAGGCTCAAAGCCAAGACGTTGCTGGGAATGGCCAATATCGGCATAGGTGGCGGACACATCTCCTGCTTGCATCGGCAGCTCTTCGCGGATAGCCGCTCGACCTACCGCCTTCTCGACAACGTGGATGAAGTGCTCTAACGTCACCGGACGGTGGTTGCCTAAATTGAAAATCTCATGGCCAGCAGAGAGGTCGATGGCACTCACCGTCCCAGCCACGATATCGTCGATATAGGTGAAGTCACGCTGTAACTTACCATGGTTAAAGACTTTGATAGCTTTACCTTCGATGATATTCTGTGTAAAAGAATAATAGGCCATATCAGGCCTGCCCCAAGGACCATACACTGTGAAGAAGCGCAATCCCGTGACAGGTACTCCATAGAGGTGGTGATAAGACGCCGCCAGCACTTCGTTGGATTTTTTAGTCGCGCCATAGAGGCTAACCTGCTGATCGGTGGGATCCTGTTCTGAGAAAGGCAGCTTGGTGTTAGCGCCATAGACCGAAGAAGAGGAAGCGTAGATCAGCGCTGTTCCGGGGTGGTGGCGACACACCTCCAAGACATTGACGAACCCCTCAAGATTGGACTTCACATATGCTTGCGGGTTGTCGATAGAGTAACGCACTCCAGCTTGCGCTGCTAGGTGGGCGATGTGGGTGGGTTTAGTCTGTTGCACCAGCTGCTGCAAAGCCGCGAAGTGGCAGAGATCCCCTTCGATCACTTCAATACCTAACGCCTTAAGCTGCGCAGTCCTAGCCCGCTTTAAGCGAGGATCATAGTAGTTGTTAAAGTTGTCAAAACCGATCACCCTGTTCCCTCGAGCTTGCAAAGCTTGAGCAAGATGAAAGCCAATAAAGCCGGCAGCGCCGGTCACCAAAACAGTATGTGTCATCATTGAAAGGGGGTTGATGCGTTTACCAGAGAGAATAAGTCACCTTCTCCCCTTTTGTCAACCTAAGGACAGAAAGATCAGCCATTCCCGCTAAATATTACCCACTCACTTTTAGGAATTTATCACCACAGAG
>CAMFKD010000251.1 GCA_945957095.1 uncultured Chlamydiae bacterium | reverse complement strand
TGTTCCTTCTCACACAACCAAAGGCGTGACGATTCAGATGGCACAGCCTAGGAGAGAACACGCCAAAAAGCCGCGTATGTCAGAGACCTATTCGCTAGCTGGCAGCTTTCCTCCTTCAGTCTACAAAACCTTAAAGCGTCGCTAGCGCTTGTAGCAATAAGGGACCGAAGTGATCCGTGAGCTCGCCCTTGAGCCTGGCGATGTTCTCCTCAAGGGTCTCTGTCTCTCGATAGGCAACAGGGTGTTCGTAGAAACAGAGGGATCTGCCATGGTCAATTTGTTCGTCTAGAACATGCGCTGTAATGGCTATGGTACGATCTCCCTTCATCAGCGCTTGTTTGATCGGTTCGGCTCCAGGATAGTCAGGAAGCCGTCCTCGGTGCAGGTTGACGGCTCCAACCTGCGCTTTTTCAATCAGAGAGAGAGGGATAAGGCGTCGCCAGCTAATGGAGACGAGGATATCATAATCGATCAGCCGAAGGGCTTCCTCTAACCTCTGTTGCTCTTCTTTGTTATCTACAGCAAAGAGAGGAAAATGGTGGCTTTCCGCTATCCTAACGTAGTCTTGATATTCCGGTCTTTGATGCCGCTCCGGGTCTTCGCTTTTAGGCAACAGACGGTGAGTTGCGACACCAACGACGCGGTAGTGTGGAGCCTGTAAAAGTGTTTGCAAGCCAGCCAAACCATGCTGGCGGGCCAGCAACGCCACAACCTTCAGATCAGTTCTGTCGCGATGGTGTCGTAGCATAGACGTCCTCGATGACTTAAGCGCAGCCTATCACCTTCTGCTATTAAGAGACCATGCTCTTGGAGCTCCCCTAAAGTCTTTATAGTCCTACTATCCAAAGGACCATGGGCGTTAGTGAAGCTAGCAAGATCAGCCCCCTCTAAAAGGCGTAGCTGGATCACCAGTAGCTCACGTCGTTGCTCTTCTGGACTTAGCTGCTCTTCGAAGTCGATCGGAGAAGTCCCCTCCTTCAACAGCTCGACATAACGCTTTAGGTTGGCGATGTTGCGGAAACGTCGCCCTTCCCAGTAGCTGAAAGCTGAAGGACCAAAGCCATAGAAAGAACGTCCAGTCCAATAACCGCTATTATGGCGAGAGTGGAACCCTTCTTTAGCAAAAGCAGACACCTCATATTGCCGAAGTCCAGCAGCTTCTAATGTTGTTACCGCTGCTTCATACATCTGCAAAGAGGTGTCAGCATCCGGAATAGAGGGTTTGAGCATTTCTTGTTTCTTAAAGAATAACGTGTGAGGTTCGATCGTGAGGTTATAGAGGGACAAGTGCGTGATCGGCAAACTGACAGCTTGCCGTAACGTTTCCTGCCAGATGGCAAGTGTCTGCCCTGGGACATCGTACATGAGGTCAATGGTGATATTATCAAAGCCAGCAGCGGCAGCCTCTTTGACCATGGCGATGGCTTTTTGCGCACTATGTCGACGGGTAAGGGTATGAAGCAGCGTGTCGTCTAAGCTCTGGATACCGACACTTAATCTATTGATGCCAACAGCAGCGTAAGCGTGTAATAACTCCGGCGTCAGCTCGTCGGGGTTAGCCTCCAACGTGATCTCACAGTCAGCGCCGCGTTGCTCAATCCATGATAGCACTTCGGCGATGCGCTGGGGTCCAAAGAGCGCTGGCGTTCCCCCACCAAAGTAGATAGAAACAATCCTCTTATCGCCTAGCAAAGGAGCAACGCGCTCCCACTCCATCGCCAAGCCTGTGAGAAGCTCAGCTTTGAGTAATTCCTTGTCAGGAAGTACGTAGAAGTGACAATACCCGCATTTTTGTGTGCAAAAGGGAATGTGCCAATAAAGGCTGACCTCTGACTTACCACTCATTAGCGTCGGGATCGACGATGCCACCGCGTCTCCAACGGTTGCGATCGCTGAAGTACGACTCGTCATCTTCAAATTCTGAGTCATCACTCGACTTCTCTTCGCCTTCCTCTTCCTCTTCAGAGGTTTCTTCATCTTCGTCGCGGTCGCTGATGACGGAAGACTCGGAGCTAGCAGTATCATTTTCGAGGTCGAAGTTAGTATCGGTGAGGCCTGCGCCTGTTTCCGTTAAATCGACGTCAGGGATGGTAGGCATATCGGTATAGGTTGTGCGCGTGCTGGAACGCTTAGGTGTCACATATTCCTCTACCTCGCCGCTCTCCTTGAGGAATTGCAGCCTTTCTTTCTCTTCTTCGATCTTCGCTCTGACCGCTAGGATCTCCTCACGGTGCTTCTCAATGTCTTTCTTGGGTACCAACCCAAGCTTAAGCCACTGCTCTAAATCGTTGAGCTCAGATTCCAGTTTCTTTAGCCTTTCACTCTTGACGTGTCTCATCAGCTTCTCTGTAAATCCATTAGGGTTAAATAATAAGCACCACTTTCGGCCAAGCTCTTGACTCGCCAAATGCGCGGGCATTAAGTGCGCCGCATTATCCATACCCGGATATATTTTATCATCTCTTTTTTTTCCAAGCAAACAACGACAAATAGCAGGTCAAAGGCTAAAAAAAGATAGTAGTAAACTTCACCACCCGAGCCAAAACCGTAGCTATGCAATCCTGTCCCTAGGATGTAGTTGACCCCATACCAGGTGAAGGTAATGGCCCATAGTCCGATGATAGATCCCACCGCTAGACCTATCTGCTTGATATAACCAAAGGTATAGGCGTGAATGAAAATGAGGTAAACGCAAGCGGAAATAAACGCCCAAGACTCTTTAGGGTCCCAATCCCAAAAGCGCCCCCAGCTTTCTGCAGCCCATACACCACCCAAAATCGTGCCGGCGATGAGCATGCCGGTACCCAGATACATCGTATGTAAGATAGCCTTGCCAACGACCGGTAGCTCTTGCCGCATCCACTTGAGCGCCCCCAGATAAAGATGACCCAGAAGACCCGAAAGGAGGAAGACACCATAACTCGCCACCACTAATAATACGTGGATGATGAGCCAATACTGCGAATCCAATACCGGTTGCAACGTCTCCATCCCGCTGCTCGTCTGAGTGACCTCCAATAGAGTAAGGAGAGCGACAGCCAATACGCTAGCAGCTAATGGAACGACAGGAGCTCGATAAGCATAGTATAGGAAGAAGGAGAGAAAAACAGAGATCCAAGGGACATAGACCAATGTCTCAAACATATTTGCAACAGGTGGGCGACCGAGGATGTAGCAGCGGAGGACGAGAATAGCGGTGTGTAACAACCAGGCAACAGCCAAACAAGCTAATCCGACTCTGCCAAGAGTCATCCTTTTTAACGACACAGCCAGAGCCAAGACCTGTCTCTTATACACATCTCCGAGCCCACGAGACGT
>CAMFKD010000250.1 GCA_945957095.1 uncultured Chlamydiae bacterium | reverse complement strand
CTCGACTAGTCGTCGGCAGCGTCAGATGTGTATAAGAGACAGCCCACCCCGCAGGCGAGGAACATGAGTCCTAGCTGGCTGACGGTGGAGTAGGCGAGTACCCGTTTGAGGTCATGCTGTCCGCTAGCGCACAGGGCAGCGAATAATGCGGTGATGGCGCCAATGATTCCGATGAGATGCAACGTTACAGGAGCTAGCATGAAGATGGGGTGGAGTCTCACGACGAGGTAGACACCCGCGGTGACCATGGTAGCAGCGTGGATGAGGGCGGAGACTGGTGTAGGGCCTTCCATGGCATCGGGCAGCCAAGTGTGGAGAGGGATCTGTGCTGATTTACCGGTAGCGCCGATGAAGTAGAGGAGGCAAAGTACCAGCATCATAGGTGCACCGACGGGATATTCAGCGACAGCTTTTTGTGCGATCACTTCGATGTCTGTGGTGCCGAATAGATGGAACGTCATCAGAATGCCTAACAGGAGTCCGAGGTCTCCGATGCGGTTGATGACAAAAGCTTTGGTGGCTGCTTGAGCGGCGGCTGGCCTTGTGTAGTAGTAGCCGATCAGGAGGTAGGAAGCTAGGCCCACGCCTTCCCATCCGACAAAGAGTACGATTAAGTTACCCCCTAACACCAGAAGCAACATGGAGAAGACGAAGAAGTTCATCTCCGCGAAGTAGCGGGCATAGTCTTCGTCGTGCTCCATGTAGCCGACGGAGTAGACATGGATGAGAAAGCCAACGCCAGTGATGATCAGTGTCATGACTAGCGATAGGGGATCGAGGTGCAGCGACACATCTGTGTTCATGGCTGTCCCTGGCATCCACTGATAGAGCACCACAGTGATTGGGTCGAGGGCATCTTGTGTATAAAGCCATAACAGCCCTACAAAGCATAGGAAAGCTCCAAAGATCGATAAACATCCCACTAAACCAGCCCAGCAGCGGCTGATGACTCGCGAAGTTAACAATAGCGTCACAGCACCCGCCAGAGGCAGAAAGAGGCCGAGGAGAAGTATCAGGTGAGTCGTTTCAATCATTGTGTGTTTACCTTGTTTGTGGGGAGGGAAGGGAAGGGGAGGGAATCCAGAATCCGGAATCCAGAATCCAGAATCCGGAATGGCTTCGCCCATTGGAGCATTGCGTAGTCTTTAGACCGAATCCGTATGAAGGAAGGAATCGAGAATGGTTCAATAGGCGAAGCCATTCCGGATTCTGGATTCTGGATTCTGGATTCTGGATTCCTTCCTCTTCCCTCATCACTATCCTTGTTTGTGGGGAGGGAATCCAGAATCCAGAATCCGGAATGGCTTCGCCGATTAGAGCATTGCGTAGTCTTTAGACCGAATCCGTATGAAGGAAGGAATCGAGAATGGTTCAATAGGCGAAGCCATTCCGGATTCTGGATTCTGGATTCTGAATTCTGGATTCCTTCCTCTTCCCTCATCACTATCCTTTGAGTTCGCTAAATTGGTCGACATCAACTACTTGTTTGGTCCTGAAGAGGTTGATGATGATGGCTAGGCCGACGGCGGCTTCGGCGGCAGCGACGACCAGGACGAAGAAGACCCAGACGAGGCCGGTTTGGTTTTCCCAGAAGCGTGAGAAGGCGACGAATAGTAGGTTAGCAGCATTGAGGGTCAGCTCGATGGACAGAAAGAGAATCAGGGTATTGCGCCTTTTCAGCACACCGATGATCCCGATGGCGAACATGGCCATACTGACAAGAACAATGAGTGTAATATTCATAGCTTCACCATATTAGATGAGAGAGTATGCATCTTACGGTTGTGTAACATGCAATTTTTCTAACATTTTGCTTATTGTTTCAACTTCAGGAAGAAGATGTCTTCCTTCTCCAAACTGTAAGTCATGAGCTAGAATAAGGTAATAGCGGC
The DNA here is from genome assembly GCA_945957095.1 of uncultured Chlamydiae bacterium. GTDB lineage: Bacteria > Chlamydiota > Chlamydiia > Chlamydiales > JAJFMA01 > CAMFKD01. The sequence continues at coordinate 1,427 of CAMFKD010000250.1, read as the reverse complement.
ACTCTTCTAGCGATGCTTGCGCAATATTGTAAAATCTCGCTTTATCATTTGCTCCTCGGCGCTTAAAGCCTTCTGCGATGTTCGCCGGTACTGATACCGCTGCGCGTCTCAGTTGTGAGGTCAGGCCGAATTGCTCTTGTTTGGGGAAATTCATAGTTAGTCGGTAGATGTTAAGCACCCATTGATGGGCTTTTTGCCATACGATTAAATCTTCGAAGCTTTTTGCTGGGCTTCTCATCTGTGTTTTGTTACTTGGCATGGTGTCCATGACTATCTCGTGTGTTGTGGGTTTTTAGATTCTGAATTCTGGATTCTGAATTCCTTTCTCTCCTAGCAATATAGACGGCTCCGACGACGGCGATGAGGAACAAGAGCGTCACGGCTTCAAAGGGGAAGAAGAAATCGACGTAGAGGGCGCGTCCAAGGCTTTCGACGGTGCCATAGGCATCGGAAGCTGTTGCTGGTGCAGGCGGTAGTCCGATCAGGCGATAGCCGAGTACACCTAGGATAGCTGTGAAGGAGATAGCTGCGGTGAGGAGGAGTGTGCGTGAGCTCTTGGGTTGGTATTGAGTGATTTGCTGGTAGGCATCTTGGAAGAGGACGATGACGAACATGAAGATGACGAGGATGGCTCCTGCGTAGACGAGTACTTGCATGACGGCGATGAACTCGGCTGATAGGTCGAGGTAGAAGGCAGCCAGGCACAGTAGCGTCAGCAGGAAGCAGAGGCTGGCGTGGACAGGTTTGCGTACTGTGATAACGCCGATAGAAGCTAGAATGAGGATAGCTCCTAAGATCCATTGCACTGGAGAGCCTAACGACGACATATTAGATCTCCCTTTTTGGGTCGCGGCCGGAGTCGCCGGGTTGTTTTTCTGTCAGCATGTCTTTGGTGTAGATGAGCGATTCACGCGTATAGCCGGATAGCTCGTATTCATTACCGAGGATGATGGCACCGGTGGGGCAGGCCTCTTCACAGTAACCGCAGAAGATGCAGCGTAGCATATTGATTTGGAAGTCGGTGGCGTAGCGCTCGCCATGGGAATGTGGCTCTTCTCCGACTTTGTTCTCAGCGGGTTTGACGTAGATGGCTTGTGAGGGGCAGACGATGGCGCACAGTTCACAGCCTACGCAGCGTTCCTTGCCATCTTCCCATTTGGTGAGGTAGTGGCGTCCACGCGATCGCACAGGCAGTTTGCGTTTCTTTTCGGGGTAGCGGATCGTGACGGGTTTCTTAAAGCCATACTTCAGGACGATGAGCAGTCCACGTAGCATGGACATCACCTGTCCGACTGATTTCTTAAATTTGCTCAGCATTGCTTTCATATTACACCAATATAAAGTAAGCGGTGACGAGGAGATTGATGGTGGCGATAGGGACCAGCACCTGTCTCTTATACACATCTCCGAGCCCACGAGACGTAGAG
>CAMFKD010000249.1 GCA_945957095.1 uncultured Chlamydiae bacterium | reverse complement strand
CCAAAATGGACTTCTGCAATTACCTCATTAGGTCCATTGCGTCCATGCTGTCCATAGCTGTGTTTGGACTCTTTACTGGTTGTCCTCTAGATAGGTTTGGAACCACATGACAATCTGCTCTAGGCGATGCAAGCGCAGGTCTGGCGGACCACCAGCTGCCATGAAATGACCGGTAGTCCGGGGATACCGAACAAAGCGGCTAGGAATATTACGGAAACGCAAAGCTGTGTACCACTGCTCTGCCTGTTCGACGTTAACGCGAAGATCGCCTTCGCTATGAATCACCAACGTTGGCGTCGTCACTTGCCCTGCATATTTGAGTGGGCTGGCATCCCATAGCACCTCGGCGTGCTCCCAGGGAGACGCATGGCCAAAGAGCTCCGGAGGCCTCACAATATCCGTCGTGCCGAAGAAGCTGACCAGATTACAGATCGCGCGGTCGGAGACAGCCGCTTTAAAAAGATGGGTGTGTGAGATAGTCCAATTAGCCATGTATCCACCATAGCTAACGCCTAGAATCCCCATCCTTTCTGCATCAATATTGGGTTGACGCTGTATGAATGCCATAACAGACTGGATATCGTCCCAGTCCTTGCTGGCCCATCGATCTCTGATGGCCATGCTAAAGGCAGAACCATACCCTTTGCTTCCTCTGATGTTAGGATAGATGACAGTGTAACCTTGTGCTGCAAGAACCTGGACGTCATGCCTAAAGCCGTCTCCATAACAGCCATGCGGTCCTCCATGGATATCTAAGATGGCAGGCGTAACGGCCTCTTTCGTTGCTTCAGGCGGACGAACCATCCACAGTTGTATTTTAGAGCCATCTGCTGCTGCAATCCAATGTTCTTCTGGTTCTACAACTATGAGGTTGCTGAAACAGTCATCATTCAGATGAGTGATCTGTTGAACGACGATCTCTTTGCCACTCACCTTGCCGACAAAAACTTCAGGAAGCGCTGCGCCACTGCCTCTAGTCAACGCTAATGTGCTACCGTCAGCACTCACATTGCCCAATTCATAGAGATAGCGACCACATGTTTCAAAGGTGATTGCCTCGCTAACGAGATCTATTGTCACGAGATGGCGCTGTCCATGATGCGTGACGGAAGCGATGAGATGCTGACTGTCCGCTAACCATAGGAAGTTAGTCTCGAGTATCCCGCTCTTAGCTCCATCAGCAATAAGGTGCCCCTGGAAACAGAGATCGTGCTTAGCCGTCACAAGCGTTGTCTTGCCGCTCTGAACGTCAGCGACAAATATCCCCACATTATTCGGACAGTAGGCCCTCTCTTGCCCTAAGAAACCGCCAAACGCTAACTTGCTGCCATCAGGAGACCATAGAATGCGAAACTTCTTGCAGCTAGGTACCCCTTGCAAAGACCTGACCTGCTTGCTGGCGATGTCTAACAGCAATACTTCATCTTTCCAAGGCTCCGTTAGAGCGGTCTCGGAACGATTAGCTGTAATGGCAAGACGCTTGGAATCAGGAGAAAAATCAAAATGGAAAGCACCCAACACATCGCTATTAAAAATCTCGAAAGCCCTACCAGAGTGAGCATCGATGAGATAAAGCGTATACTTGTTACGATCGAAGTAGCCTTCTCCTTCATAGCGATACCATAGAGAATCAATCACTCGAGGCGGATCACTTAAACCAAGATCCCGACGGCGTGCCTTAGCACTGCTCGTCCATTCCTCATCCACCTCGCGGAACTTCACAGCGAGCCATCGACCATCCGGCGACCAGCGAAGATCTCCCATCACTCCTTCTGGAAAGAAGGCCATCGGCATAGCCTCTCCTCCTTCACAGTTGATGACATACACCTGGCTATAACCACGACTATCGCTACGTAGGAAGGCAATGCTTCTTCCATCAGGAGCCCAACGCGGCTGAGAGTCGTTGAACCCTCTGGTGAAGGGTCTGGGCGATGATGACGCTAAAGAAGAGATCCAAATCGTGCTATCGGTACAGTTTTGCAGCCCAACCTGTTTGACGACAAAGAGGATTTGGCTGCCATCTGGAGCTATTTGTGGATCGGAGATATAGCTGTAATTGAGAAAATCGTAAGTGGAGATAGGACGCTTATCAGTCATGAAGTTCTCTCCTTACTCGCAATGATACTAGGAATTGGATTGCCTGAGATGACGTTGCGCCAACACATGCGCCTCTACAGAGAAATTGAAGAAAAAAATGACCCCTGGAGCCAGCAGAGCGGTAAAAGGGATCATGATGAAAAACCAGTGCAATGCTGACTGAAGAGGTTGCGTGCCACCAAATCCCATCGCGCTCGTAAGACAACCCGCTATCGACAGGATCAGAGCCGACAATCCCACTGGCAGCAAAGCAATCAACAGCTGCACAAGGCTGGAAAAAGGATCTGCCAGGAGCCGCTCAACTACAGCTTGCGCCAACTTCACCCTATCAAGACCACGCAGAGCCACCAGCGGGATTACAAAAAATAGCATGCCAACGCTCGCCACTACCAAGAGCAGCAACGATACATTAAGCAGATAGGGCCAAAAGGCTAACACCACCGATAAGACGTCGCCTAAATACGGAATCTCTGTGAACAAATAAAAAATTGCTAGAGCCATCCACACCAGTAAGAACAGTAAAATCACAGGCAACGCAAAGTATGACGCTGAAGCCATCAATTGCCAAGAATTCATCATCACCTGCTTATGGTCTACAGGCCTTTCTTTGACCTCGTCATGATAGAGCCGTACGATCACAACGCCAATAGCCATCAAAACAGCAGCACCAAAGAAGAGCGGAAGGAATAGCAAACTCATCATCGCCCAACCAGACGAGTGCGTCGCAATACTACGACAAGTGACCACTGCCAATCCAATCACAGCCAGCGCTGAGAAGGTCATGAGCAACTTCTTGTAACCCAGCGTCAAGCTGATAGCTCGATTAAAAATTCGCTGTAACTCTTCCCAGGTCATAGCACCCTACAAGCTCTTAAAGATATATTTAGGACGGACAATAGGCGTGCCCTTGCCACCGCGCGCAACCAACCTTTCGTATACAATCTGGATCCCGATACCCACCACTCGCGACAGCCCAAAGAGAACAGTAAAGTACTCTGGATAAGGAAAGCCAGCCGCTGACAATAAGGTGCCAGAAATGCTGTCCACATTGACATGTGGATCTTTGATCTTAGGATTTTCCGCCATCACCTTCTCACCCGCACTGCGGAGCAATGTCGCAATCTTAACCAAGGGGTTATGTGGGTAGCGCTCGTGGGCAACTTGGAATAAGACAGTAGCCCGTGGGTCTTCGACACGCAAGACAGCGTGACCAAAGCCAAAGACAAGCTGATCATTAGCCAAACGTCGCCTAATCAGCGCCTCTACATCAGCTTCGGTGGCCTTTTCTCCCACTTCATGCAACACCTCTTTGACAAAAGCAAGGCAGTCTTGGTTAGCGCGACCA
>CAMFKD010000248.1 GCA_945957095.1 uncultured Chlamydiae bacterium | reverse complement strand
AGGGTTTGGGAGTCAGAGAAGCTATCGCACATCTCAGCACTTTCATATGCTTGCAGAATCTTCTTTCTGATAAGCAAAGCATCAGGAAGTGTCTTTAGGCCTGGAGCATACTGCTCCCATTCAGGTTTGCCAAAATAGGAATGGCTAGCACCTACAGCCACAACAAGGTAGTCATACGTCAGTGTTTGGTTCGTGACTAGAAGGACTTTCTTGTTTTCTTTATCGATCGCGATCACTTCATTCATGAAGACAGCAACGTTCTTTTGTCTTTTGAGAATTTCGCGGATTGGCACGGCGATATCGCGGGTAGCTAGAGCCGCACTAGCGACTTGGTAGAGCAATGGTTGAAAGAGGTGGTGATTAGTTTTATCAACCAGCTCGATGTCGACACGCGCTTTTTTGAGCTGTTTGGCAGTGTTGAGGCCGCCGAAACCGCCTCCGATGATGACAACTTTTGGGTAACCCATATGTGATGTGCTCAATTTTTGGGATTAGCCTTGGTAGGTGAGGCGATTGAGTTCAATGCGGCGCGCCATACTCTCCACGGCCATCAATAATGAATTAGAGAGGGCTGACTTATCTTGGTAATCGGCTGGTACCAAGTTTGAAACGCGTTGCTGTTCGATAAATCCCCAAGCGCGTCCCCATTTATCACTATTATTGCAGTCATAGACGCCAATGGCAATGCCTCCGCCCTTACGCACCAGCGAAAAGCAAGGAATATCGGTATAACCATCGCCAACGAAAATCATCTGCTGCAAGGGGATCCGCAGCTCATCGACTTTGCGGTTGACATCGAAAGGACGTCCTCGGAAAGTCTCTCCGAAGATACCTTTAGAGATATGAAAGATGTAACGGGTCTTGTCAGTAAAACTGACCACACGTTTGGGAAAAGCGATGGCGCCCTTAGCATCATAAGAAAAATCACAGGTCCAGATATCTTCGAAACATGTGGCGATATTAATATGACGCAAGATCGCGCCAACGCCACTACTGATCAAGTAAAATTCCAGATTCAGTGCCGGGCTCACCTTCTTCGCATGCGCATGCAGGCGGTCGAAGATCTGTTGCACACCGGGATAATAGGAGATTGTCTTGGCATAGTTGATCAGTGCTTCTTGAGTGATAGGCGCTACTCGACCGCTTCTCGATAGTTCAATCAGACTGTAGAGATAAGCCGGAACAGGATCCCAATCTGCTTCGATGAGCGTTTGTACATCGTGCTTCCAAAAGCGTTGTACATCGACACCAAGGCTTTCAAGAAACCCTGATGTACTATCGGGTGCCAAAGTGTCGTCAAAATCAAAGATGATGGCGATAGTATTCGACATATGGATAGTTACGCTACGGTAGCTGGTCTGAACCAATGGCAAGCCTTGGTCACAGGCGCATCCAACAGCTGACCGGTCCACATCCCCAGCGCAATCGCTGTGTAAGGCACGAAGACAGTGGGATGATGATCTAGATGGCAGACTGTGATTCCTAAGTTGGCTAATAAGCTGATTTCAATGGGGAAGTGCATATTGGCCATGTTCTCCATGAACCCTTGTCCGCAACCAGCGATTTCGCTTTTGTAACAGGGAGCGGTTTCCGCGAAATGGGTGTGATAGAGGCCTATCCCAACTCCTAATAGAAAAAAGGGCACAAAGAGCGTCACAGAGGTCATGACTGCAATAGCGCCAAGGGCAATCCGGGTGATCATATTGAGATAATGAGCGAGAGCCTTTGAGGGTGTCGCATGCCTATCTAAAGCTGCTTGCTGTTCTAACGTTGGGTGGCAGCAGCTAGGATTTGGACGGGATAGATGACACTTTAGAGACATAAAGACTACTTTCTCCTAAATATTTCTGGCTTAGAGGCTATGAATATTAACAAAAATCTAAGATTAAGTGAACTAAAAATAGATATACCCAAGGAAACTGAAAAGTTGGCGCGCTCCATCGCCAACTTTTCAGTTTCCTTGGGTATACATCGACGTTATCCTTTCCACCTAGCGAGCCTAGGGGAATAAAAAAAATACTTGCTTATCTTGAGAGGATTTGATTATGAGCAGAGAAAGATCATAAGCAATCTAAAAGAGGGCGACGGCGATGAGTAATTCGAAGGTTAGGCACTTTTGGTTAGCGTTATTGGTGTTCACCTTGCCGGCTATGGCATTTGCCGTACCGACAGGAACCATGAAAGCAGATCCTGTGGTGGAATGGAACGCTACTGCACTGGATTTATTGAGACAAACTGATTTAGCTCCTGCGGAAGTAGCACGTGATCTCGCAATTTTACATTTGGCTATCTTCGAAGCTGTCAACGCCATTCAGCAAAAATATGAGCCTTATTCCACTACGATTAAAGTAGCTCCTGGCGCTTCTGCTGAGGCTGCTGCTATTGCGGCTGGACATCGCATCTTGGCGAGTTTCTTTCCCAATCAGCTCAATGTCATCGACGAAAAGATGAAACAATTCTATGCGGGCATTTCTGCCGACGACCAGAGCAAGAAGAACGGCATCGAAGTGGGTAGAGAAATCGCTAAGATGGTTTTAGCAGATCGTGCTAAGGATAATAGTGGCCGCACTGTCAATTACAAGAGCGGACGTCAACCCGGGAAATGGCGCGCTGCTCCAGGCGATGAACGCGCTGCACTGCTCCCTCATTGGTCTAGCGTGACTCCATTTGCCCTCGATTTGGGATCGCAGTTTCGTCCAGAGCCTCCTCCAGCATTGAATAGTGCACAGTATGCTCTAGAAGTCGAGCAAGTGAGAAAGATAGGTGGTCGCGACAGTCAAGAGCGTACTCGTGAGCAAACGCAGATTGCCTACTTCTGGGATGTTGATGTTCCTGCGCTGTGGAACGATGTAGCGGAAACAGTGGTTCTGAATAAGCGTCTGAGCTTGATTGATTCGGCAAGGACATTTGCCTTGCTCAACATTGCGTTGGCAGATGCAGGCATTGCTACATGGGATACTAAGTACCGCTATAATTCATGGCGTCCCGTTTCCGCCATCACCCATACCACAGCTGCGGCACATCCTGACATCACCTATGAGGGAACTTGGATGCCTTTAATCTCTTCACGTCCAGTTCCTGAGTATATTTCAGCTCATGCGGCTTATAGTTCTGCTGCAGCCAAAGTGTTGGCATCGCTATTTGGCGATAGCCTACGTTTTTCTGTCAGATCAGATAGCGAGCAGGCTCCTGGTCCTCGTAGCTTTAACAGCTTCTCACAGGCTGCTGAAGAGGCTGGAATGAGCCGTATCTACGGTGGCATCCAGTTTCCTTCCGGCAATCGCGAAGGGCTAAAGCTAGGTCGTAGTGTTGGTGATTATGTTGTCGAGAATGTTCTTATCGTCGACGAGAATGCCAAACCAGACAAGAAGCAGGGGTTCTAATTCCTGCGTCATGGACCTAATAGACGTCATGGACTCAATGGACATAGGAGACACTCCTCTT
>CAMFKD010000247.1 GCA_945957095.1 uncultured Chlamydiae bacterium | reverse complement strand
CTGCTGTACTGACCGATGGCTTGCTTGCGTTGGAAGCTAATGTCAATGATGACGAAGCTGTTGATTCTCTGATGCGTGCTGCGCATTCCATCAAAGGAGCGGCCCGTGTACTTGGAATTACAGACCTTATCGAGTTGGCTCATGCTTTGGAAGACACATTTCAAAAGATCAAGCGTCATGATTTAACTGTCGATAGCAAATCTATAGATCTCATGTTTGCAGCTGTAGATCTTTTCTCCAGTCTAGGGAAAGCAGCGCCTGCAGAGTTGCATTCTTTTATGGCGGCCAACAAAGCAGCGATGCGTCAGGCAAGCTCCCAGTTGGCAGCGTTGGGGATGGTGGATGAAGCGGAGTCATCTCCCACAATGCGCGTCTCAGCTCCTCAGGTTCAGGTCGGCGAGATCCAGCTGCCATTCAAGGAGCTATCAGAGAGTACTGTCACCGGAAAGATAGCGCCTCAGCAAGGCTCACAACGCCGACTTAACGAAGCAAAGCAAGCTACCCGCCTAGCACAAAAAGATCGCGTGGTGCGCGTTACAGCAGATTATCTGAACAGATTGATGGGGTTGGCTGGCGAGTTGCTAGTAGAATCGCGCTGGCTGCATCCGTTCTCTGATGCTTTGCTTCATCTCAAGAAAAGTCAGTATGAACTATCAGGTATCGTCGATATCTTGCGAGGTACCTTAAACGAAAAGATACTAGGAGAAGAGGGAGAACTCCATCTCTTAGAGCTGCAGCAGAAAACACATGCTTGCCGGGAAAACCTTGCACGGCATCTAGAAGATCTAGAACTGTTTATTCGCCGCCATGCCACCTTGTCAGACCGGTTGTATCGCCAAGTCATCACCAGCCGGATGTGTGCCTTTGGCGAAGGTGTAGAGGCCTTTCCACGTATGGTTCGCGACCTAGCTAAGCAGCTCGGAAAGAAGGTCCATCTGGAGATTATTGGCCGTTCCACTACCATCGACCGCGATATTTTGGATAAGCTTAAAGCACCATTGAACCATCTGTTGCGCAACGCCGTTGATCATGGAATCGAGATGCCTGAAGAGCGCATTGCCAAGGGTAAATCACCTGAAGGGCTGATAAGGCTGGAAGCGCGTCACCGCGCTGGCGTTCTCAATATCACTGTTTCTGATGACGGCAAAGGTATCGATTTGAGCGATATCCGTAAGAAGGTTCAAGATATGAAATTGGTCGATGCAGACATGGCTAAAAACCTTACGGCAACCGAGTTGCTCGACTTTCTCTTCCTTCCCGGTTTTACCACAAACCAAGATGTCACAGAGATATCTGGCAGGGGAATTGGTCTCAATGTTGTTCAAAACATGCTCCATGAAGTGAGTGGCAAAGTGAGGGTAGGAGGACGCCTTGATGTGGGTGCTGTCTTTAGCCTTGAGCTGCCATTGACACTATCGGTTCTTCGAGCCTTACTTGTAGAGATTGGAGGAGAGCCCTATGCCTTCCCTCTTGCCAGAGTAGAGAGAGCTATGGTCATCGACCGCAATAAGATCCAAGTCGTTGAAGGCCGTGAATTCTATAGTTTTGAAGGTCATAACGTTGGGCTTATCCCAGGAAACCGCATCTTGGAGCTGCCCGAACTTCGCTATTCCTCCACAGACCTTGCGGTTGTTGTGCTATCGGATGGCTTTAACTCCTACGGTATTGTTGTCGACAAGTTGTTAGGTGAAAAAGAGTTAGTCGTACAGGAACTCGACCCTAGGCTTGGAAAAATTTCAGATATCAATTGCGGAGCTTTCATGGAGGATGGCAGCCCTATTCTCGTCATTGACGTTGAGGATATCGTTCGCTCTGTCGACAAGCTCTTATCTGGTGGCAATATTGGGGTTATTGGCGATGTCAGAGAGGACAAGCCAGCAGCAACGCGCAAACGTATCCTTGTTGTCGATGATTCCATCACGGTGCGAGAAGTGGAATGCCGTATCTTGGAAAACTATGGTTACGATGTAGATGTCGCGGTCAACGGTGTCGATGGATGGAATACCGTGCGTATCGGCGAATATGATTTGGTTGTGACCGATGTCGACATGCCACGTATGAACGGTATTGAGCTTGTCAAAGCCATTAAGAACGATCCACGCCTCCATACTCTGCCTGTGATGATCGTTTCATATAAAGAGCGCAGCGATGATCGCATGCAGGGAATGGAAGCTGGCGCTAACTACTATTTGGCAAAGAGTAGCTTTCACGATGATCGTTTCTTAGAAGCTGTCAAAGACCTCATTGGGGAACCCGGAGGTGAAGTCAAATGAAGGTCGCGATTGTAAACGACATCGTTATGGCCGCTGAGGTTCTCAAACGCCTAGTGCTGTCGGTACCCGGCTATGAAGTGCCTTGGCTGGCTTACGATGGCGAAGAAGCTGTTAAGAAGTGTCAGGCCAATAAACCTGATCTTATCCTCATGGACCTTATGATGCCTGGCATGAATGGTGCCGAGGCTACCAAGCAAATTATGGCACTATGCCCTTGTGCCATCCTCATCGTTACCGCTAGCGTTTCAGGAAATATCAGTAAGGTATTTGAAGCGATGGGCAATGGCGCTTTAGATGTCACTGCTATGCCTGTATTAGGCAATGACATTGGTGGTGAAAGCACAAAAAAACTCTTAGATAAGATCGAGATGATGCAACGCCTAATCGGCAAAGCACCGCCGCCGCCGCCGTTATCGCCACCACACCCTGCCGTCGCGATTAGCGATACGACTCCACCATTGGTAGTGATTGGCGCTTCTACAGGTGGTCCCTTGGCTCTCAGCACTATCTTGTCTAGGCTTCCTGATTCCTTTCCAGCCGCCGTAACGGTAGTGCAGCATGTCGATGGCCCTTTTGTGGAGAACTTAGTGGGGTGGCTAGGAGAACAATGCTCTTTGCCTGTTAAAATAGCACGTGAAGGGGCTATTCCGCGAGCAGGTGTCGTACTAATAGCCGGCACCAATCAACACATGGTGTTGACAAAACACTTGCAGATCCATTACACCATGCACCCCAGCACGTTGACCTATCGCCCTTCCGTCGATGTTTTTTTTGACAGCGTGGCGCGCCACTGGCCACAAAAGGGTGTTGGTGTTTTGCTCACTGGTATGGGCAAGGACGGTGCACAAGGACTTAGGAGTCTTAAAGATCTCGGTTGGCCGACGATTGTACAAGATGAGGAGAGCTGTGTTGTCTTTGGGATGCCTAAGGCGGCAATCGACAGTGGTGCCGCAACAGCGGTGGTGCCTTTAGAAGCGATTGCACAAGAGTTACTGAGGGTTGTTTGTCCCGAATCCATTCATTCTGGGAGAGTATTGTCATGACTGCGCTAACATTAGAAACGAGCCTACCAGAGGCATTAGATACATGCAGGCCTACTACCGATATCAAAGTCTTGCTCATTGATGATCAACGCCTCGTCATCGAAAGTGTACGTAAATTGCTGTCGGGATA
>CAMFKD010000246.1 GCA_945957095.1 uncultured Chlamydiae bacterium | reverse complement strand
AAAAATTAGTAGTTAATATTTAGCAGAAATTGCTGCTGATCTCACTGGCTCAGTGGTGAATTATGCAACAAGCCCGTTAAAATAGCTGCTCATCTGAGTTTCTGAGCAACCTGGTAAGCGGCTGACCGGGACTACTGGGGGGAGTTCTCCGGAACAAATGGTGTAATCTGAAGCTTCTCTGGGCTGACGAACAACCTTCTAGGCCGCTGGCCAGGACTACTAGGGGGAGTTCCCGGAACAAACCGTGTAATCTGAAACTTCTCAGGGCTGACGAACAACCTTCTAGTAGGCGGTTCGTCGGAGCTAATAGGAGGAGTAGCCGAAGCAGATAACCGTCGATTTTCACCTGAATCCGACGACCACACTAATTTTCTGGTAGCTCTTGACGGCGATGAAGGTTGAGATCTAGATGGCGACGGTCTTATAGGTGTTAATGGGGCTCGCTCTGGTGTCTGCTGAGAATAACTTCCTCTCTGATTACGCTGCCGCTTAGCGTTCCTATTATTCGGACTAGAGTATTGATCCTCTGCAATTGGAGAGGCTTCTGGAGTTGCAGGAACATAGAATTCATAAAAAGACAACTTAAGGTCAGGACGCTCTTGCTGTAACCAAAAGCGGAAGTTTGGTGTATCCAGAGATGAACCCAGAATTAATGTTGTTAAATGCGGATTATTGCGAACAAGTGTACACAGAGTCTCTTCCGTGACTAGTACATCATCCAACTTGAACACGCGCAAATTCCGACTATTTTCCGCTAAGAATTCAATGGTATCAGGCGAGGCGTTCGTTCCAATCAGATTAATAGCTCTTAAGTCTTGTGGTTGTCGAAGAAATGCGCGCAACACTTCATCCGAAGCGCCTGACCAGGCTAAACAAAGCGCTCGCCACGTACCGCCTTTATGAGCAAATGTCCACAGCAGTTCCTCAGATAATCGCCGGTTCGGCAAGGTCAACAATTCCATTTCATGAGATTTTTCTGCTAGCCCCATCAGGCACTCATCAGGGATATACGCATTATGCACAGATAATGCCTTCAAATTATTAGTTAGATCGACAATGCGTTGAAATGTTCGTGAACTTAAACTCTGACATCCTTTTAACTTAATAGCGCTAAAGGGTATTTGTTGCTGCTGCAAATATTCCCAAGCCTGCTCATCTGTTGGCTCATGCTCACCCCAGTTTAAGATATGAGTAAATCTATGTGAAGGCTCTTCCGAAGCAATATTAGGTTCTATCTGACTGCTCTCTGCACTTTTAGATGGTGAGGCATCTGTACTTTTAGACGGTGAGGCAACAGTTTCTTGGCTACTGCTGCTATCGGTCCCCGAAGAAAATATCTCAGAAACATCATCTTCGTTATCATCATCCTGACTATTCTCTATGCAGTAGTAAGGCCCAACAGGATTAGTCCATTGATCAAGTAGAGCTTTTAACCGCCCTCCTTCCTCTTGCAAATAGGATTCTACTGCTTCGCGACTCAGGTGACGGCCCTCCCCATATAGCGGACTGTCAGGGCATCTGTCAGGACTCTGTTGAGTAGAAGATAAAGGAAATACTTTTGCAAGCTGGTCTGCAAGTTGCCCCTGTAAATTGACGCATAATGTTCGAGTCGTCCAATCAGCGCCTTCGCAGAGTGCAGCCTGGATCAAATCGTACTGGGCAGCTACTTTATCAATAAGTCTCGCATCTAGGCTTGGACTCACCGTAAACGTGCTTGTTTCTCCAGGATGAAATCTAGGAGATGAAAAGGGTGAATCGTGTAGCCTTTGCATAGAAACCTCGTCAATTATAGAAGCAAAATTCTTGAGATCGTTTATAGTAGACAAACATGCCTTATTTTACAATACAAACACATTTATACATTACCTTGATACCACTATAATTTTTAATAGAATAACCTTAAATAGTTGATAGATTTCTCCCACACGTTCCCTGTAAAAGGTGAGTAAGGGACTTTCAACATAGTCGCAGAAAGGCTCTTTTCGACTTATGGGTAATAGGATGCGCAAACGGGCGCGGGCACGAAAGGGCTACCCTGTGAACGCGTACCTCGGTGGCTAATAGATACTGAAGCTCTCTGATTTCTTCAGCTAGGCCTATCGGGTAGGAAGCCACCCACCTGCATATTCCACATTGTGGCGTAGAGACCGCCGAGACTCAGCAAGGTTGTATGAGTACCTTCTTCCACAATCTTACCGCTGTCAAAGACTAGAATGCGATCCATCCGCGCTAAGGTCGACAGGCGGTGAGCGATAACCAGGGTCGTGCGATTTTGCATCAGCCGCTCCAAGCTATCTTGAATGTGTCGCTCTGTGACCGAATCCAAAGAAGAGGTCGCTTCATCCAAGATGAGGATGGGTGCATCGACCAAAATAGCGCGAGCAATGGCAATTCGCTGCCTTTCACCACCCGATAGCTTAGTTCCTCTTTCCCCTACTCTTGCCTCATAGCCATTAGGGATCTGACGGATGAAATCATCACAATGCGCCATCTTAGCAGCACGGAGAAGCTCTTCTTCAGTGGCTTCTGGTTTGCCGTAGCAGATATTCTCGCGAAGGCTTCTGTGGAAGAGGACAGGATCTTGTGGGATGAGGGCGATCTGTCGACGCAAAGACTCCAAAGTGATATCAGCGATATTTTGCCCATCGATTAGGATCTGTCCAGCCTGTAGTGGGAAGAAGCGTAAGATGAGATTGATGAAGGTAGACTTCCCAGCTCCGGTATAGCCCACCAAGCCAACCTTTTCCCCACCAGCAATGTGAGCGTGCTTATCCTCAAACAAACTCTTCTTACCGTAGTTAAAGTGCACACCTTCGAAGATGATCTGCCCCTTCGTAACCAGAAGTGGCTTAGCATCCGGTTGATCTCCGAGGTTCTCAGGATCGCACATCACAGAATACGCTTGCTTGGCGATGCCAAAATTTTGAAAGACCATTGGCAGAGTACGGCAGACGACCCACATGATACCGGCGAGGTTCCATACTGTATTGAAGACCTGGATGGCTTCTCCGGTGCTCATCTTATCGTGGAGCCAGTAATAGACCAGAGCACCATTCGTAAAGAGAAAGAGACCGACGATATAGAAGAAAGAAGTGTAGCAAAACATCCATTCGACAAAACGCTTTGCCTGAACATTGGTCTTCTGCTCTATGGTTTGGTAAGGAGCGATGGTCTGGCGCTCATAACGGAAGCGGTAGAAGAGGTTGACGGCGAAGTTGTTCGTGAAGCTATCCACAATCTTACCCAAGAGGGTGCTGCGTGCTTCGCCATGACGCTCTTCATAGGCATCCACAGGACGAGTGTATCGAATTGTGATCGCCATATGCACAACTGTCCATGCGAGCAAGATCCATGCAAATGTCGGATTGATAAACCAGAGGATCACCATCCCCCCTAGGCATGTCACCGCTGCTGGGACAATAGGCCAAAAGAGCAGTTGGATGATCGACTC
>CAMFKD010000245.1 GCA_945957095.1 uncultured Chlamydiae bacterium | reverse complement strand
ACACTCGACTAGTCGTCGGCAGCGTCAGATGTGTATAAGAGACAGGCCTATCAGCACCCAAAGTAAATAAGGAGAACGTGTCACACGCAAAAGCCAGTTCATAATAGGGCAGAATATGGCCTTGTTCCTCTTTTCGGTCAAGATGAGGCTTTGCGTTACAACCATTCCCGCTAAATATTACTCACTTATTTTTAAGGAAGTTATCACCACAGAGTGCACAGAGAACACAGAGAAAATGAGAAATCTCTTTCGATTTTTAAGAAAATATTGTGTTTAATTTTTCCATTTCCTTCTCTGCGCGCTCTGTGTTTTCGGTGGTAAAAATTTTAGCGGGAACTGCTGTTTGCGTTATTTTTTGTATCGGTGCATGATGCGATTATAATAGCTAAAGGTGCTTCATGTCTGCTGATCTAGATTACCAAGCCGAGATGCTCGTGGGTAAAATCCGCCATTATCTCATCACGACGATGGGGCGGACTTCCGACGAAGCCAACACAGACGAATTTTATCGCGCCCTCTCCTATGCGCTGCGCGAAGAGGTCATGATCAACTGGCTAGCCACAGCACAGACGCAAGCACTCCGTGATGCACGTACCGTTTACTATCTCTCCATGGAATATCTGCCTGGACGGATGCTCAGCAATAACATCGCCAACATCAACTCGATGGATCTGGTGAAGAGTGTCGTGCTGAAGATGAACCGCAGCCTCAGCGAGATCATTTCCCGTGAGTCTGACCTGGGCCTCGGCAACGGCGGCCTAGGAAGGCTGGCCTCCTGCTTCCTGGACTCTTTGGCCACACTACACTACCCTGCCAGAGGCTACGGGCTACGCTATCAGTATGGCACTTTTGAACAGCAGATTTGGGATGGCGTGCAAATCGAAGCGCCAGACTGCTGGCTCATCCGAGAGAACCCCTGGGAATTTCGCCGTGACTTGCGAAAAGTCAGCGTGCGCTACTGCGGTTTGATCACGCCAGGTACGAATATCCATGGTGATTCCATCGATTTCCTTCACGACTTTGAAGAAGTCTGGGCGGTGCCCTACGACCACCCCATCATCGGCTATAGCAAGGATCAGAAGTTTTCAGTTGTGACGTTACGGCTATGGACCACAAAAGAATCCCCTCACAACTTCCAGTTGCAACGCTACAATGCTGGCCGACTAGACCAAGCCGCTGAAAACAGTACACTTACCGACGTCCTATACCCTGCCGACCACCACCAAACGGGTAAGCGCGTACGCTTGAAGCAAGAATTTCTCCTTGTCTCGGCCTCATTGCAGGATATCATCCGCCACTATCTAGAAACTCACGACAACTTCCGTCTCTTCGCCGACAAGGTACGTATTCAGATCAACGACACCCATCCCGCCTTGGTGATCCCAGAATTGATTCGGCTGCTGACCAAGAAATATGACCTGCCGTGGAAGATGGCTGTCGATATCACACAGACAGTCACGGGCTTCACTAACCACACGATCCTAGTAGAGGCCCTGGAAGAATGGGACCAAAACCTCTTCTATTATCTGCTCCCTAGGCAGCAAAAAGTCATTGAAAAGCTCAACCTAGATTTCCTCAATGTCGTCCGAGCAAAGTACCCCAACGATGAAGAGCGTATCAGGCGCATGTCGATCATCGAAAACGGCAAACTGCGCATGGCCAACATGGCAATCATCGGATCACATAAAGTCAACGGTGTCGCAGAGCTCCATAGCACTATCCTCAAAAATCAGACATTCAAAGACTTTTATGAGTTATGGCCAGACAAATTCACCAACGTCACCAACGGTGTGACCCAACGCCGCTGGCTGATGCTGTGCAATCCTAAGCTCGCTGCTTTCATCACCAAGCGCATCGGCGATGGCTGGATCACGGACTTCACCGCTATCCGCCAACTCGCCAACTACGCTGCAGATCCAGCCTCCCAAGCGGAATTTCTAGAAATCAAAAAATTTAATAAGCAGAGCCTCGTCCAATACCTCAAGATGAAGAACCGCATGCACAGCGCCACGGGGGAACCGATTGACGACAACCCCATCATCAGCACCGACTCGCTGTTTGACGTGCAGGTGAAGCGCATTCACGAATATAAAAGGCAGTTACTCAATGCGTTACATATTTTGATGCTCTATGACGAGCTGCTGCAAACCCCTGACCAAAAACGTCTGCGTCGCACCTGCATTATCGGGGGCAAAGCTGCGCCAGGCTACGAGATGGCCAAGCATATCATCCGTCTCATCTGCTGTATCTCGCGTAAAATCAACAACGACCCCGCTGTTCACGATCACCTTAAGGTCATCTTTGTCGAAAACTACAATGTTTCCGCTGCAGAGGTCATCATCCCAGCGACGGATCTCTCAGAACAGATCTCCACCGCCGGCATGGAAGCTTCTGGTACAGGCAATATGAAGATGGCGATGAACGGTGCCCTGACCATTGGTACCGAAGATGGCGCTAACATCGAGATGAAGCAGGCGGTGACGCCTCAGTGGTGGCCCTTCACTTTCGGGCTGACTGCAGAGCAAGTGGAACAGCTCAAAAAAAACCAAAGCTACAATTCATGGGATGTCTGTGCCAATAACCCTCAGATCAAGCGCGCTGTCGACCGCCTCAGAGATGGCTCTCTCGTGCAGAATGACCAAGAACATCAGACGCTGAATAGCATCTACTATAGCCTGATGGAAGGGCACTATGGACAAGCGCCAGACCGCTACTTCATCCTCAAAGATCTTGAAAGCTACTACCAAGCACAAAAGAAAGTAGAAGCACTCTACCAAAAGCCCGACCAATGGGCCGAGTACGCCATCCATAACATTGCGGGTATGGGGACTTTCTCGTCCGACACTTCGATTAAAAACTACGCAGAAAAAATTTGGAACATCCAACCCTGTCTGCTGGATGACGGAATCCTAGCACGCATCCGACATGAATATAGCGAACATGACCGCTGCCGCATCTTTCCGCATCAGTGAGCCTAGCGGACAAAGAGCACCTGATAGAGACGCTTAGTGTGGCCTAAGCGATGGAGATCGGCACAAGACACTTGCCGTCTTTCCCAATGCCACCGTTTGGGTGCTAAGCGGCAACAGACATAACGAGCCAATGGATGCTTGTCTTTCTGGAGCCAGCGTGTGTGCTGCAACAAACCCGCTAAGCTACGGGTACAACGCCGCTCTCCTTTCCGGCCTATCTTCGCCACTTCCATCCCTATCCCCGATCGTACTGCCGGTAACCCTAAAGGGACCATAGCCTGCTCTCCCACTCCATTCGCGCAAAATTGGCCACAGTTTTAACAAAATCAGAGAACTTTTAGAAGTAAATAACAAACATGATACAAGTTAGACTAGATGACACAATTTTCATCAAAAACTAAATACTAATTTTTAAAATGCTTACTACCACAGAGTGCACAGAGAACACAGAGAAAGAATAGGAAGATGAGAGAGATTTTTCTGTTTTCAGGAAAA
>CAMFKD010000244.1 GCA_945957095.1 uncultured Chlamydiae bacterium | reverse complement strand
AAGCGGTGATCCAAGCGCTCTCCGCATTAGTAGTGCTGATCTTGATGATCCCCTATTCGCTAGGTGACCTCTCAGAAGAATCCCTCCATTTTTGGTCGACAGTGTCAGTCTCGATCGCTGCGCTCTACACCCTTTACTCAGGCTTTGACTATATTTACGCAAATGGTCAGCATGTGAAAAAGGTGTTATCCAGCAACCCCATATGAATGAACAGATTTCCTACTCTGTCCTTGGTATTGGACCAGCCATGGTCGACTACCTCTTGCAGGTAGACCACGACTTTTTGGCGCGCGTGCCAGGGCCTAAGAACGGCATGCAAGTCCTAGATGAAAATGCCTTTCAACAGCTTCTACAGACGTCACATGTAACCCCTAAACGGCTGGCCGGAGGAAGCTGCTCTAATCTGCTCAAAGGGCTAGCTCGGCTAGGTCATCGCTGTGCCCTCCTCGGTCCGATTGGCACCGACGACAATGCTACCTTCTTCCGCCAAGCCCTTTCTAGCTATGCCATCACGCCCTTGCTGCTAGCCAAGCCAGTACCTACGACGCGTGTGTTGTGCTTGGTCGATCCTCACGGCCACCGCACCTTCCGAGTGGCGCCAGGAGCTGCTAGATTGCTGACGCCAACAGACCTACCCTATAATCACTTCAAAGGTGTGCAGTTGGTGCATCTAGAAGGCTACTCCCTACAGGACAGCAACATCTTGTCGACGGCGATGCAACATGCGCAACGAACAGGTGCTAAGATCTCCCTAGACCTATCCAGCCATGAGATCGTCGCACAGTTTCGTCATGAATTGCTCAACCTGCTTCGAGATTATGTCGATATCGTCTTTTGCAACGAAGATGAAGCCAAAGCACTCTCTTTGAGATCAGCAGAAGCCGGCTGCCAGCTGCTAAGAGAACTGTGTGAGATCGCTGTCGTCTCAAGAGGCCCAGACGGCTGCCTCGTCGGCCATGCAGACGGCATCGACGCTTTTCCCGCCTATCCAATCAAAGCCCTAGATACCACTGGAGCCGGAGACCTCTTCGCCAGCGGCTTCCTCCATGGGCTCCTGAATCAACAGCCATTGTCAGAGTGTGCCCGCTACGGCGCAACATTAGGCCATGCTGTGGTGCAGGTGTTAGGAGCTGAGATCCCCTCAGAGCTATGGCCGGAGCTCGACCGCCGCCTGACCTAGTTCTTCGGGTACTTGAACATCGTAGCTGATCTCATGTCGCAAGCGGAAGATACCTAATAAGTTCACCACGACAAGACTAAGCTGCGCAATCGACATCACCACCAACGCTTGCTGAGTGCTCACAAACGAAAAGAAAAAGAGCGCTGTACAAGCTAATATATTGTAGAGGCGGCGAGCCTTAGCCCCTCCGAGGAACTCTGCAGCCTTGATGCCCACGCAGTAAAAAGCAATGACCGTTGAATAGCCAAGCAACACCAAGAAGATCGGCATGAAGTAATCCATATAAGGGAAGTACTCCGAGAGAGCTGTCTGCACAAGATACGAAGCATCGACAGGATCTTGCCAATGATCTGTAACCAAGATGATAAACATACTCATCGAGCAGATCAAGAAAGCATCCAGGAAAATATCGACAATAGCCAAGGATGCCTGCATCTCAGCCCTCTGTGTGCTGCTCTCGCTGTGAATTACCGAAGCATAACCGATGCCGATATCGGAGCTATAGCAAGCACGACGTACCCCTTGCGAGATGGTGACCACGATGCCACCAAAAAACCCACCCACTGCAGCATGCGGTGTAAAGGCGTAGTAGATGATATCCGCAAACATCTGAGGGATCTGCTGATAGTTCATCGCCATCACCCATAACCCCATCCCGAAGTATAAGGTAAAAAACAGCGGAATCAGCCAGCTGCTGATGGTGCCCACCAGCCCAATACCACCTCGGACAGCCAACACAACGCAAGCCAGCACAACCACCGTCACAGCCATATGATTCAAATCAAAGTTCTCCGATAAGGAGCTGGTCATCACACGGAACTGAAAGATCTCGACACCGTAGATGCTGAGAAGCACAGCAACCAAAGTCGGAACCCAAGCCTGCTTAAAGGCGTGTGGAAGAAAGTACATCGGGCCGCCATTGTGCCCCCCATCGGGCCGCAACACGCGATAACGCATCCCTAGGTAGAGCTCCGCATACTTGAGGATCATCCCCACCAGCGCCGTCACCCAGACCCAAAATATCGCTCCCGGACCACCAATCTGCACCGCTGTACAGACACCGACGATGTTACCAATCCCAATGCAGCCGCCAACACAAGCGAAAAAGGCTTTGATGGGATGTACCCCCTTAGCCGACGCTGTGCGCTGCTGTAATAGGGCATAGAAAATCTTCAAAGCTGTCGGAAAGCAGCGTACCTGCAGAAAGCGCGACTGCCAAGAGAGCCAAAGACCAAGAACAACGATAAATGGAAACCCAATCCAGTTCCATAAGTGGTTATCCATGATATCGAGGTAGCTGAAAATCTGATCAAGCATGCGGCAACGCAATCCTGTTGGCGACGATTCCCAACAGCTGGAGCAGCCTGCACTCGTGCAATCCGATACTCCACACTTACTGAAAATGTCTCTGTGTTAAGTCGTTATCATCAAATATTATATTCAGTCGCGGCTTAAAAGTCAATGTATTACAGAGCGAGCTTGCGAGCTCCCTGGAGTGCGCGTGCTCCGCACCGCCCTTAAAATTCATCGAAAACTTTTACCTTCGAGTAGTTAAAGCTATAAATTGAGCTCGCAAGCTCGCTCAATTAGGTAATACCCGCACTAAGAAACGTTCGTGCATCTGGAATGGCTAGAGGATCCGGCAGAAAGGTATTCATAATTAAGCGTGCAAAACGCGGCCACTTTATTTTTTCTACCAACTCTACCCATCACAAACCTGCTAATTTTTCTAAAAATTCATCTTTCCAGTAATAAAAATCCAATAAACCAGCAGTGTCTCTCATCATTAAGTAATAAGCAATATAAATGGCTTCTACAGAAGCGAGCCCACGGGATGGGTCGCTGCAATCCTCTTGCCTCCTTGGATAGGCCGTCCGGAGATGGGATGGCAGCGTACGCAAGACGCAGCCTTTCAAGGCATCCTTATTCTGCTCATACATCACCTCAGCATAACGCCATGTGCCGTCTAGAATCACTAACCCGCGTCCAGCGTCGGCAGCACTCACCTCCGGCGCCCCCTCCATCACGAGCAAGACGTAACCATCTAACGCCGGCAAAGGCTGCCTTGGATAGGTATAAAAACGGAAATCCTCCCGAGATTCCAAACCTCGCAAGGAACATTTTTTCAGGTTCTCACGCCGATGACGCAAGACGACAGTCGGTGGATAGAGTTGCATTATTCGACTTGATCTCCTATCCTGAGCAACAACACAGCTCGCTTTGGTATAACGTCTTAACGATTAGGGATAATCATGAAAGGAATGACAGCGATTTTACTGACATTGGCTATATTCTTCAACATCTCAGACGCGTCAGCGGCAGCCGCTTCCTCGTACAGGTCAGGAGG
>CAMFKD010000243.1 GCA_945957095.1 uncultured Chlamydiae bacterium | reverse complement strand
CGAGTTTCTCAGAGTCGATAATCTGACGCCCTTGCTGGACAAATTGTAGGGCTTGGGGCCTGATGGCGTTGCCACAGATGCCTCCCACAGGCCTGCCAGGCAGAGCAGGAGTGCCATCTTCTTTCTTCACCGTCATGGGGATGGTGTTGATACCGCAGATGGCTCGGACTCCAGCGCGTGCTAGAGCGATGGTCACCTCTTTTTGTTGCTGTGCAGAAGCGAAGGCACCCATCTTGACGATGAGTGGCATGGGGTGGATAGCTTGGACAATAGCTTGAGCTATGGTGGCAGCCGCTTGGCTATCGCTATAGAGGCTTCCTTCTACTGCAGATAGGTTAGGACAGGAAAAGTTAGCTTCGATGAGATGTGCACCGCTATGTTTAGCTAGCACAGCAGCCATGGCATAATCAGAGGCTAATTCACGCACAGTGCCACCCGTTCCAAAGACGCTGACGATGAGGATCTGCCCATCATGCAAGCAGTCGCGGGCAAGCTGGATGTCTTGCTGGAGAAAATCGGGATCGCGAGAGGGGTTGCCAAAGGAGTTGGTGATGGAGATCTCCTCCATCTGCTGTGGCGGCTTGGTAAGCTGTGTCGCAACGGGTTCTGAATCTTGGACATTGACAAAGACGACATTGGGAACTGGATGGCTGGCTACCGCGTGGCTGCGTATGGTCTTGTAAGTAACGACATCATACCCCAGCTGTGTGGCAAATGAGATCCACTTAGCGTTGAGAAGCGGCCCTGCAGGAATCCCTAATGGCGAAGCAATGCGAAAGCCGAGGAAGTCACGCCATTGTGCCCTAGGAGGCCATAGGCGTTCGGGCATCGGACCTGACAACTGTGGCCCTCGCTCAGCGTTCTCGCTGTAGCTTTTATGGATGTCGTAACAAGGGCGTAAGGCCGTTGCCGGCAACTCTTCTATAGCGTTGCGCGTTGACATGCGTCTGCTCCCACTTCAATAATATTGCCACGGATGATGGTAGCGACAGGCCACCCTGTTAAGGTCATCTCACTGAATAGCGACCATCCTGCTTTAGACCGAAGATCCGCTACTTCCACCGTGCGCCTGAGTTTGTGATCTACTAACACCACATCGTCATTGGGGCTTAACTTAAAGATTTTTTCAATGTTGGTACGCGTTAGCTCTATGACTTTCTTAAGCGAAAGCCACCCATGGTTGCAAGCATCGAGGAGCAGCGGCAATGTCATCTGGACTCCAGGAGCCCCAGCAGGTGCTTGGTCATAAGGACGCTGTTTTTCTTCTAAGGTATGGGGAGAGTGATCGCTGCCGATGAAATCGACGGTATTGTCATGGATGGCCTCCCATAGGGCTAAACGGTCCGTAGCGCTGCGTAGTGGCGGGTTGACTTTGGCTAGGTTACCGTGTGTTTGGTAGGCGCTTTCATCGAGGAAGAGATGGCGTGGACAGGCTTCAACATAGACCCTGACTCCCCTTCTCTTAGCGCGGCGGAGCAGCTCTAGCTCTTCCTTAGTGCTGCAGTGGAGAATGACCAACTTGGTTCGATGTTTTTCTGCTAGCCGGATAGCTCTCTCAACCGCAGTAATAGCCGCTTGACGATCACGGATGATGGAGTGGATGGCGGGATCTAGACTCGGTTTGATCCGTTGTTGGTTTTGGCGGATGATGGCTTCCTCTTCGGCGTGGACAGACAGCACTAAGTTGTATGTTGCGGCGATCTGGAAGACCTGCTCTTGCGTGTGCTCATCATCAATCAAGAGGTCGCCAGTGCTGGAGCCCATGAACATCTTGATACCGATGATCTCATTTTTTACTTTGACGATCTCGTCTAAGTGGTTGCGGTCGGCGCCGATGTATAGGTAGGAACGGAGTGGAATGGCAGCGCGCTGGAGCTGCTCTTTGATCAGTTGCGCTTTCTGCCTCAGCCTCTCAGCAGTGACGCAAGAAGGAGTATTGTTAGGCATGTCGAAGACTGTCGTCACACCGCCGGCTAAGGCTGCTTGTGCGCCGCTGACCCATGTCTCTTTGTGTTCAGCACCTGGCACTCTGAAGTGGACATGGGGATCGATGAGAGCTGGTAACAATGTCAACCCGCTGCCATCAATATGGCGTTGCGCGCAACTGTCGAGGTCAACATTGCGTACAGTCCCATCACTCAAGGCCACATTCTTGATGGTGATCATGATGCGCTCTCCTCTTGGCGCACCAGGAGGATCTGGTCGCAGCTGAAGGCTTTTTCACAGTGGTGGCAACGCAGGCGGTTTTTGCGTCCCATGTTCTCCACCAGAAAGACGGTATTGGCGAGTTCATGGTTGGTAATACAGTGAGCATTGGGGCATTTGATGATGCCTCTTAGCTCATGGGGCACCTTGGGCACTATTTTTTCAGCGACGCGATATTCTTTGACGATATTAAGAGTGGCTCCTGGAGCGAAGACGGCGATCTGGTTGGCCATCTCCGGATTGACAATCCATCCTTCAATCTTGATGAGGTCTTTGGTGCCCAAGCGCTTGCTGGGCAGATTCATCCCGACTGTCACCGCGTGGTCATGGTCGGCCAACTGTAGCAGATAGATGAGACGAATGGCGGACCCTGCTGGGATGTGGTCGATGACGGTGCCATTGCATATGGCGCCTACCGGCACGGTGCGCTGCGATTCTTTGACGAGTTGATCCATCAGCTGTTTGCTCATCCTTCACCTATGACTTTTCCTAACACTAAACTCAACAGTGCTTGTCGCACACAGAGACCGTTAGCTGCCTGCTGGAAATAGGCCGCATATGGCGTGAGGTCGACATCGGGCGAGATCTCCCACCTCTTGGGCAGCGGATGAAGTATCTTAAGATTGGCCTTAGCATGATGCAGTAGCTGCTTTGTCAGGGTCAGAAAGACCATTTCATCGGCAATGTCCAGCGACCCCTCAAGCCGCTCTTGCTGCACGCGCGTCATATAGACGATATCGACTTTAGGGATAACCGATTCTAAAGTGGGATGGAAAGAGAAGAGGATTCCCTTGGCTTTAAGTTCTTCACATAGCTGCATGGGCAGCTCCAACATGGGCGGTGCGACGAAGTAGAGTCTGGCGCCAAAGTGTGCCAATGCCTGCACTAGAGAGTGGACAGTGCGGCCATAGCGCAGGTCGCCGACACAGGCGACATGCAAGCCATCCAGACGGCCCTGGAGCTGACGAATAGTGAAGAGATCAAGTAGCGTCTGGGTTGGGTGCTGGTTAGCCCCATCACCGGCATTGATGACGGGTTTGTCTGTCGCATCAGCGGCCTGGCGCGCCGCTCCTTCCAGTGGGTGGCGGACAACTAAGACATCAGCGTAGCCACCGATCACTTTGGCTGTGTCGTAGAGGGTTTCTCCTTTGCGTGCCGAGGTCATCTCCCCGCCAGAGAAGCCAATGACATCGCCTCCCAAGCGCTTCATCGCTGCTTCGAAGGAGAGGCGTGTGCGTGTCGAGGGTTCGAAGAAGCAGCTGGCTAACAGACAGCCGCGCAGAAGATCGTGCTTGGGGCGCTGGTTCATCACTTCAGCATAATCG